>JBFXEM010000196.1:0-4955 GCA_050180135.1 Solirubrobacterales bacterium
CGCCTACATGCACCCGGACACCGAACCGGGCTCCTACGTGCGGCTGAAAGTAAGCGACAGCGGCGACGGGATGGACGCGGAGACGGTCGAGCGAGCCTTCGAGCCCTTCTACACGACCAAGGAGGACGGGACCGGACTCGGGCTCGCCACCGTCTACGGCAGCGTCACCGGCGCCGGCGGTCGGATCGACATCTATTCCGAGCCCGGGATCGGCACCACCGTCAAGGTTCACCTGCCGGTTGCGGGCGAGGATCCCGAGGCCCCGAGCGGCAATCCGCAGGCCAGCCCAATGGGCAAGGGCCAGGTGGTCCTCGTGGTCGAGGACGAGCCCGAGGTCCGCCGGATGTCCGAACGCATCCTCACCAAGGGCGGCTACGCGGTGATCGGCGAGGAGCGCGGCGGCGACGCGGTTGGCATCTGCGAGGCCTGGGAGCAGCCGATCGACCTGCTGCTGACCGACGTGATCATGCCGGAGATGCTCGGCACCGAGCTGGTCGACAGGATCAGGGCCATCCGGCCGGAGATGAAGGTGATCTACATGTCGGGCTACAGCCACGAGGTGCTGGCGCCGGCGGCGCTGCTCGGCAACGGCAGTAGCGCCTTCCTCGAGAAGCCGTTCAGCTCCAGGGACCTGCTCGTGACCGTCGACCGGCTGCTCGCGGGAGACGATGGACAGGCCGCCGATGACGCCTGAGCGTCCGCGCATCCTGGCGACGGACGATCGGCCTGAAATTCTGCGAATCATCGAGCGCACTCTTGGCGACCGCTACGCCTGCGATTTCGCTTACAGCGTCGAGGAGGCACGGGCGAAGCTTGCGACGGGCGAGTACGAGGTCGCCCTCTGCGACATCGAGATGCCCGGCGAGTCCGGACTGGTGCTGGTCGAAGAGCTGGTCGGCGCCCACCCCGACACGGCAGTCGTCCTCGTCTCCGGAATCGACGATCCCGAGGTGGCCAAGCGCGCCTTCGAGCTCGGCGCTCACGGCTACCTGGTCAAGCCCTTCTTCCCCGGGCAGCTGCTGATTACGGTGATGACCGCGCTGCGCCGGCGCGAGCTCGAAATGGCCCAGGCGGCCCACAGCCGCACGCTCGAGCAGCGAATCCAGGTACTGATGGACCGGGCACCGGTCCCCGTCTACATCAAGGACATGAACCTCCGGTACCTGATCGCCAACCGTGTTTCCCATGAAGTCGCTGGTCTGCAGCCGAACGAACTGATCGGACTGACCGACGCAGACTTCATGTCGGAGGATTCGGCGCGGATCGTCGCCGCGGCCGATTTGCAGGTACTCGAAAGCGAGCGGGCCTACGAGGGAGAGGAGACGGTCTCGGTCGACGGCGAGGAGCGAACCTTCCTGTCGGTCAAGTTCCCCTACGTCGACGATTCCGGCGCACTCGCGGGCATCTCAGGCGTTTCCGCGGACATCACCGACAGACGGCGAGCGGAAGAACTACGCGAAGAGCTGGCCAGCACCCAGGAGCAGGCGATCGAGAGACTCCGCACGTCCCGCCAGGAAACCGTCGAACGGCTGGCGCGGGCGATCGAGATGCACGACGCCGAGACCGGCGCCCACGTGCACCGGATGGCCAGCACCGCGGCCCTGCTCGCGGGGTTGCTCGGGCTCGAGCGCGAGCGGGTGATGCTGCTGCGTGAAGCGGCGCCGATGCACGACGTCGGCAAGATCGCCACCCCGGACCAGATCCTGCGCAAGCCGGGGCCGCTGGACGCGGACGAGCGGGCCGTGATGGAGAGGCACACCGTCGTCGGTCACGAGATCCTCGCGGGCTCCGAAAGCGACCTGCTGCAGATGGGCGCCCGGATCGCCCTCAGCCACCACGAGCGCTTCGACGGCAGCGGCTACCCACAGGGGCTGGCCGGCGAGGAGATCCCGCTGGAAGCGCGGATCGTCGCCGTCGCCGACGTCTTCGACGCGCTGCTCAGCGACCGCCCCTACCGCAGGGCGATGACGGTCACCGAGGCGGCCGGAGTGATCTACGACGGGCGCGGCACCCAGTTCGACCCCACCGTCGCCGACGCCCTGCTCGACAACCTCGAACTGGCGCTGTCGACGCGCGGTTGACTCAGGGGCGGTCGAACAGGGCGGGCGCCAGCTCCGCCAGCAGCCCAACCGGCAGGCCGACGACGTTGGAAACGCTGCCCTCGAGACGCTCGACCAGGGTGGAGCCGAGAGTCTGGATCGCATAGCCGCCCGAGCGGCCATCCCACTCGCCGAAGTTGACATAACGGTCCTTGTCGGCCTCGCTGAGGTCTTTGAACACCACCTCGGTTGCCTCCAGGCCGCTGCGTTCCTCCCCGCCTTCGAGCACCACCAGCCCACTCAGCACCTGGTGCGCGCGCCCCGACATGCGGTCGAGATAGGCACGGGCCTCCGCTTTGCTTGCCGGCTTTCCGAGCACCTCGCCACCGAGGACCACGTCCGTGTCGCAAGCGATCACGATCGCCTCGGCCGGAGCCTGCACGGCCCGCGCCTTCATCCGCGCGTTCTCGACCACCAGATGCTCGGGGTCTCCCCCACTCAACTCCTCGACCCCCGGCACCCGAATCTCGAACTCGATGCCGAGCTTCGCCAATATCTCCCGCCGCTGAATCGAGCTGGAAGCCAGAATCACCGGCATCTGGATCCCAGCCCGCTGAATCGCCCTCCCGGAACCAGAGCCGGCGCTCATCGCAGGGATCCGGGTAGGCCCGGAACGTCTTGCACTTTTTTGCTTCGGCGAATCTCGGACGGCCGCAAGCGATCCACAAAAAAGTTAAGTGGAGGGCCTACCCGGATCCCTGCGATCAGGACAGCTCGGGGAACCAGATCCCGATCTCGCGCTCGGCCGACTCGTCGGAGTCCGACCCATGCACCATGTTGAAGGTCACCTCGAGCGCGAAGTCCCCCCGGATCGAGCCGGGAGCGGCCTCGATCGGGTTGGTGGCGCCGATCATCTGGCGCGCGGCGGCAACCGCTTCGGTGCCCTCGAAGACGGCCGCGACCAGCGGCCCGCCGGTGATGAACTCGACCAGCTCGCCGAAGAACGGCTTCTCGGTGTGCTCGGCGTAGTGCTGGTTGGCGATCTCCTCGCTGGCGGTCAGCGTCTTCAGGGTGACGATCCGCAGCCCCTTGCGCTCGAAGCGGGCGATTACCTCACCGGTGAGGGCACGCTCGAAGGCGTCAGGCTTGACGAGGATCAGGGTCCGGCTCACGGCTGTGGCTCCTTTGCTCAGGGTTGGATTCAGGCGCCTCTTTGGAGGCACTGCGAGCCGGCTCTTGCGTGGCGGAACTCGCGGAAGGGTCTTTACGCGCCGGTTTGGCGGCGGCGGGGGCTTTTTTGCGGCGCGGGGCCCGTTTCGGGGCGCTCTCGGCGCGCTCGCCGTCGCTCGGCCTCGGGCGCTCGCGCCTGGGTTTCTCGCCCTCGGGACGCCGCGGACGCGGGCGGCGCCCACGCTCGCCGCTGCCGCCGCCCAGCGCGGTCTCGCAGAACGGACAGAGGCCCCAGCGCGGGTCGACCGGCTTGTTGCAGGTCGGGCAGGGATCCTTGAGGCGGCGCTGGCAGTTGGGGCAGCGCAGGAAGTTCTTCTCGACCGGGTATTCGCAGTTGGGACAGCTCTGATCTTTGAGCTGGCGCACCCGCAGCTCCGCCGCTTTGATCTCCAGCTCGCGCTCGTGTGCGTCCTCCAGGTACTCCGGGGGGCGCACGATCGCGTAGACGGCGGTGCCGATGAAGGGGAAGAAGGAGGCAACCGTCGCGCAGGCGACCAGGAACGGGTCGGAGATGCGGCGGCGCGCGTCGAGGTACGTGTAGACGATCAGCGCAAGCCAAACCACGACCAGCATCAGCAGGAAGAGGGTGGCGGCCAGGTTGAGGCCGTCGTTGGTGATACCGAAGATCGCTAGTGACATGGGAGTTCGCCTGCCCGTTTCAGGGGACGGGGAGTCTACTTCGCCGCCTCTCCGACGAACCCTGTTCCCGGCCCGCGCCCGACAGGTGTATCAGAGGAAGAGTCTTCCGAACAGGTAGCCGATCCCGAAGAAAACGAGGATCACGATCGCCACCACGGCGGCCACCAGGCCCATCATCGAGAGCAGTTCGGACCCGGCGCTGCGATTGTTCATGCGCGAATCCTCGCATAGGCCCGGGCGGGCGCGATCCCGTAGTGGGAACCCGCAACGACGACTGCGCCGGCCGGCGGCTCCGCCGCCAGTTCAACCGCCCGCCCCAGCGCCGCCCCGAAGTCGGCCTCCGCCTCCGCTTCGACCCCAGCCTCGTGACAGAGCGCCGCCAGCTCCACCGCCGCAACCGCCCGCCGACGGGCCGATTTCGGGCCTGTGCGGCACGTTTTCGGCCGGTCGGCCGGGAGCTCGGTGCAGACGGCGCGGTCCAGGGCCGGGGCCAGGGCCTCAATCATGGATCTGGCGTCCTTGTCGGCGAGGATCGCCAGGCAGGCGACGACGCGGCGCGCACCGACCACGGCAGGCAGAGCCTCGGCCAGGGCGGCCGCGCCGTCGGGGTTATGGGCAGCATCGACGTAGATCGGCGGCTCGACGGCGATCCTCTCGAGCCGGCCGGGGACGGCGACGCTGGCCGCCACGGCGAGGACCCGCTCGCGATCGAGCTCACCGAGGAAGGCCTCGGCGACGGCGATCGCGAGCGCGAAGTTGCGGCGCTGGAAGCCACCCGGGGCGAGCACTGTCAGCTCGGAGCCCGGGTCCTCGGGCGCCCGCACCAGACGGGCGCCACGCTCGGCGGCGGTGCGCGCGGCCAGCTCGGCGACAGGGTCGGAAACCCGTCCCAGGACCAGGATCGACTGGTCGCGCAGGACGGCCAGCTTCTCGGCCGCGATCTCCAGCTCGCTCTCCCCCAGCCACTCGGTGTGGTCAAGCCCGACCGAAGTGAGGACGGTAACCCGGGAGGGGATCGTGTTGGTCGCATCGAGGCGGCCACCCAGC
>JBFXEM010000197.1:0-4950 GCA_050180135.1 Solirubrobacterales bacterium
CGTCCGCAACATGGCACGCTCGAATTGGGGCGGTGCCTCGCCGCCTGACGTCTGGAGCGTGAAAGGGGACGGTGGCGGCGGAGGCGGTGCCTCCGGCGCCGGCGGCGGGGGTGGATCGCCGGGCGCCCCGAAGCCCGGGGGCGGCGGCTCGGCGAGCTCAGGTGCCGCTGCAGGTAGCGCGGGCTCGGGCGCCGCGGCGGGCGGCTCGGCAGCGGCCGCCGCATCACCAGCCGCCGCCGCCGTCGCGGTGCCGGTAGCGGCCGCAAAAGGCGCCCGCTCGGCGGGCGAGAAACTTGCCGCCAGCGGCACGGCGCAGGCGGCGGACGGGAGCGGGCAACCCGGCGAGCGCAAAGGCTCAGCTGCGGGCGGCGCTGGCGGTGGTGGGTCGGGCGCCGAGAGTGGCGAGGCCGGCGGCCAGGGCGGTGGCTCGTCGACGCCGAGCGAACGGCCGGCGCGCCCGCCGCAGGACGTCTCGGCGAAGCCGACCCCGAAAGGACCAAAGTGAGCGGCCGCCGCTACCGCTTCGGGCCGCTGGAGCGGCGCACGGTGCTGGGCCCGCTTCGGTTTGGGCAGGTGGCGATTCTCGCTGCCGCGGCCGCGTTCGGTCTCGGCTGCCTATATGTCATGCACAGCTTCTTCGCGCTGCTTCTCGCGCTGGGGGCGCTCGGAATCGCAGCCGCCCTGATCGTGATTCCGGTCGAGGGCCGCACCCCGGCCGAGTGGGCGCCGACCGTGCTGCGCTGGGGGTTGCGGGGCAGCCGGGGCGGCGGCTACCGCTCAAGCACCCCCGCCGCCGGGATTCGGATCGGTGGCGAGGAAGCCTACGAGCGCTCGCTGCCGCCTGAGCTCGGCGACCTCGAGCTGCTTTCTGTGCCCTACGGCTCCGAGGAAGTCGGCGTGATCCGTGATCGGCGCTTTGGCACCTACACGGCGGCCATCGCCGTTCGCGCCGGCGCCTTTGCCCTGCGGGATTCCGGCGAGCAGGAGCGGGCGCTTGAAGCCTGGGGCGGCGTTCTCGCCAGCTGCGCCCGCGACGGCTCGCCGATCCGTCGCTTGCAGTGGATCGAGCGCACCCTGCCCGGTCAGGGCGACGGTCTCGTCTCCTACCTGCAGGAGACGAGAGACCGCAGCGTCCCGTTCGAGTCCAACGTCGTCTCCTCCTACATCGAGCTCCTAGAGGCAGCGGCGCCGGTCACCCAAGAGCACGAAGTCCTGATCGCCCTGCAGATCGAGACCCGCAGGGTGAGCCGCGACCTGCGGCGTTTCGGCGGCGGCGA
Organism: Solirubrobacterales bacterium; assembly: GCA_050180135.1. Lineage (GTDB taxonomy): Bacteria > Actinomycetota > Thermoleophilia > Solirubrobacterales > 70-9 > VAYN01. The sequence continues at coordinate 1,278 of JBFXEM010000197.1, forward strand.
CAAAGGCGCCGCCGAGCTGTTGCTGCGGGAGGCCGAGAAACTCGCGCAGCGCCTGGGCGCCGCCGAGATCACCGTCTTCGGACTGCTTCGCCCGCGCCAGTACGCGGAGGTGATCCGCGACGCATTCGACCCCTACGGTCACCAGGGCCGCGCCCGGGCGACGCTCGGCGACGCCGAGCGCGAAGGCGTCGACCCGGCGCTGATGGGGCCTCACGCGGAGGAGACCGGCTGGTCTCACTACCGCACTGATTCGGCCTTTCATAACTCCTATTGGGTGTCTTCCTGGCCGCGCTCGGACGTCGGCCCTACCTTTCTGGCGCCCCTACTGATGCAGAGCGCGGCGGTGCGGACGGTGGCGGTCACGATCGAGCCGGTCCCCTTCTCGGTGGCGATGCGCAAGGCGGAGACCGCCCAGACCGCCGAGGTCGCAGAGGAGATGGCGCGTGCGCGCCAGGGCTTCTTGACCACGGCGCGGATTCGCCGTCAGCAGCAGGCGATCACGCGCCGCGAAGACGAGCTCGCCGATGGCTTTGCGGAGATGCGCTTTGCCGCCTACGTGACGGTCTCCGAGCGCAGCAGCGAAGCGCTTGAAAAATCCAGCAGCGACGTCGAGCACGCCGGCCAGCTCGCCCGCCTCGAGTTCCAGCGCATGTACGGGGAGCAGGAGGTCGGCTTTGCCAACACCCTGCCGCTCTGCCGGGGGCTCCGATGATCGGCTGGCGCCGTGGCGAGCGGCCGGGGCATTCGACCACGACCGCACACTTTCAGGCGGCCTACCCCTTCATCGCTCAGGGCGGTCTCGGCTCGCGCGGCGTCTACGTCGGAACCGACGCCTATGGCGGCGCCTGGGCCTTCGACCCCTGGGAGCTGTACGGCCGCAAAGTAATGCGAAGCCCGAACATGATCGTGCTCGGCGGGATCTCCTACGCCAAGTCGACGCTGATCAAGACGTACCTCTACCGGCAGTTCTTGTTCGGTCGACAAGCCTGGGTGATCGACGTGAAGGGCGAGTACGAGCCCTTGGCGGCCGCGCTCGGCTACCCCTCGATCGCCCTGCGCCCCGGCGGCGACGTTCGGCTCAACCCGATCACCCGCCGAGGTGGCCGCGAATCGCAGCTGAGCCTCTTGCGCTCGGTGGCGATCGCCGCCCTGCGCCGCGACCTGCTGCCCGAGGAGGACGCCGGCCTGCGCGTCGGCCTCGATCAGGTAAACGAGGAGTCGGGGAACGCTGATCCCACCCTTCCCCTCGTCGTCGACGCGCTGCTGCACCCCCGCGAGGGGATGGTCGAAGGGGTCTCGGCGGCGAGCGCCGAGCAGTTCGCCGCCGCCAACCGCGACGCCGCCCTAGCGCTGCAGCGCCTCTGCGAGGGCGATCTGCGCGGCATGTTCGACGGGCCAACCTCACCCGGGATCGACCTCGACGCGCCCCTTGTCATCCTCGATCTGAGCGCGATGCAGGACTCCGAAGCGCTCGGCGTCCTGATGACCTGCGCCGGCGCCTGGCAGCAGGCGATCCTGCGGGAGCGCAAGCAGCGCTCGCTACAGACGGGCGTGCCGATGCCCAAGACCTTCTGCGTCTTCGAGGAGGTTTGGCGGGTCGCCAACAACATCGGTGTCGCCGAGTGGCTTCAGGCCAATTTCAAGCTCTGCCGCGCCCTCGGCATCGCAAATGTCCTCTCCCTCCACAAGCTGACGGACTTCGGCAGCTCCGGCGCGGCGGGCTCGCGGGAGACGCGGATCGTGCAGGGGCTGACGGCGGACGCGGGCTGCATCGTGATCTACCGGCAGTCGCCCGATCAGCGCCAGGTACTCCGCGACGACCTCGGCCGCAGCGAGACCGAAACCGAGCTGACGATGACGCTCGGGGTCGGCGAGGCGCTCTGGGTCATTGAGAAACACGCCGACCTCGTGCGCCAGCGCATGTCCTCGTTCGAGCAGGGGATCAGCTTCACCGACGAGCAGATGGGCACTCTTGCCCCCGGCGAGGTGTTGGCGTGAACGACGAGGAGGCGCGGATGTGGTCCATCCTCGGCGGAGCCCTCGCCGTGGTGCTGGCCGCGATCTGGTTCACCGGGGCGCTCTCGGCCTTGGTGTTCGGTTCGGGCTGGACGCCGATTCCTGTAGCCGAGCTGCCGGCCACCGCGGCCCGCCTTCTCGTCCACCTCGGCGAGCCGGCGGAAGCCTGGCCGGGGGGCGCGAGGTCAGGGCTACCGGGGCCGGTTGGGTTCTACCTGACCGGCGTCGTGGTGGTGGCTGCCCTGGGCGCGGGCGGCGTCGGCCTCTGGCGAGCCGCCGAGCGAATCGGCCTGGACCCCTTCGGCGCCGGCGCATCGCGCCGGGCCCCGAGCGCGCGCTGGGCGAAAGCGCGCGATCTGCGCAAGCTGCGCATCGCCCGACCGCAGCCGGGCCGCCTGACCCTGGGCCGCTTCGGCGGCAGCCTGATCGCCGCTGAGCCCGAACAGTCGGTGATCGTGATGGCTCCGACCCGCAGTTTCAAGACGACCGGGCTGGCGATCCCGGCGATCCTCGAGTGGGACGGGCCGGTCCTGGCGACCTCGGTCAGGAACGACCTGCTAATCGACACCCTCGCCCACCGCGAGCAGATGGGCGAGGTGATGGTCTTCGATCCGGCCCACGTCACCGGCATGGCGCGGACGCGGGCCACGCCCCTCTGGGGGGCGACGAGCTGGCGCGGGGCGAAGAAGGTCGCCAAGTGGCTCGCCAGCGGCGGCCGCGTCGGCTCCACCGGCCTGCAAGACGCCGATTTTTGGTTCGCCGCGGCCGAGAAGCTGCTGGCGCCGCTCCTCCTTGCCGCGGCCTCGAACGGGAAGACGACCGAGACGGTTGTGCGATGGCTCGACGAAGGGCCAGAGACGAGTGAGGCGGAGGTGCTCGGGCTGCTCCTCGGAACGGACGTCGAAGAGGCGACGCGGGCATACCTGGCAACCCAGCACCGCGAGGATCGCCAGCGCTCCTCCGTCTACACGACCGCGGAGATGGTGATGGCCGCCTTCTCGGACCCCTTCGTGATCGAGGAGACCGCAGCGGCCGACTACTCGCCGGCGGCGCTGCTCGACGGCCGCGCGAACACGCTCTACCTCTGCTCCCCCCAGCACGAACAGGAGCGGTTGCGCGCCGTCTTCAGCTGGATCGTCGAAGAACTGCTCGCGGTCGCCAACGAGACCGCCGCCGCGACGGGACCGCTCAATCCGCGGCTGCTCCTGGTGCTCGACGAGGCGGCCAACGTCGCCCCGCTGCCCAAGCACGACGAGCTCGCCACCACGGCCGCCGGCAACGGAATCCAGATCGTCTCGATCTTCCACGACCTCGCCCAGATCAAGGCGCGCCACGGCCAGCGCGCGCTGACGATCGCCAACAACCACCGCGCTGTAATCGTCGGCAGCGGTATCTCCGACCCCGAGACGCTCGATTATGCCTCGCGCCTGATCGGCGCCGGAGCCTTCGAGCAGCGCTCCCGCACTGCCGGCGAGCGCGGACGCCAGTCCACCACCGAGGGCGACTCCTACCGGGATTTGGCTCCAGCTCACGTACTAAGGCAGGCCGAATCGGGTACTGCAGTGTTAATTTATGGCGACTTGCCACCGGCAAAGATCCGGTTGCGGCCGTTCTTCCAAGAGGCGAGCCTGCGAGAGCTGAGCGCAGCATCGCCCGG
>JBFXEM010000198.1:0-4940 GCA_050180135.1 Solirubrobacterales bacterium
CAGGAAGGCTTCGACATCATCGACGAGATCGTCCGCGAGCTCGACTGAGATCCACTGGTGGCTGAAATGCTTCTGAGCGGGCGAGATCGCACGCGGCCGCGCCGGCGCCAGGTCACCCGGGTCGAGATGCGCTCCACCGTGAATGCCGTAACGACAAACGCGGTTTACTTGTGTCCTCGTGATCGTCTTTTCCATGAGCCTGTCGGCCGACGGCTACGTCGCCGGACCCGACGGAAGCTTCGGCTGGGGGGTGCCCAGCGAGGAGCTGCACCGGTTCCATAACGAACGGGTCGCCGCGATCGACGCCCAGCTGCTCGGCCGGCGCCTCTACGAGACGATGCTCGTGTGGGACACCGAGGAGTTCTCCGACCCCGTGATGGCGGAGTTCGCCGAGATCTGGCGCCCGCTCGAGAAGGTCGTCTTCTCGAGCACGCTGACGAGCGTCGAGGGCAGCAACCGCCTGGCTTCCGGAACGCTCGAGGAGGAGATCGCCGCGCTCGGGGAGCGGAGGATCGCGGTCGGCGGCGCCGGCCTCGCGGCGGAATGCATGCGGCGTGGGCTGATCGACGAGTTCGAGCTGTTCGTTGTCCCGATCGTGCTCGGCGGCGGCACGCCGTACTTCCCGCCGGACCTGCAGATCGACCTCGAGCTGGTCGAGACCCGCACGTTCGGCGGCACCGTGTACCTGCGCTACCGCCGGCGTGGCTGACCGGTCAAGAGCAGCGGGGCGGTTCGCAGAAGCGCGGCGCTCAGGGGCGGCAGGTGATCGGAGTCGCTGCTGAGGATGCCGATCGGGTAGCTCAGGTCGGGGTCGACGAGGCGCCGGGCGTGCGTTCCCTCCGGCACCCCGTAGACGTTCAGCCAGGCCTCCGAGACGATGCTCGACCAGCCGCTGTGGGCGAAGGAGAAGAGGCCGGAGATCGAGTCGGTCTCGATCCGCACCTTGGTCTTGACGCCCGCCGCGTCAAGGGCGGCATCGACCAGGCGGCGATTCTGCATCTCGGGGGTGAGGAGACAGAGGCGGGCGCCGTCGAGCTCCCGCCAGGCGATCGTCTCCTCGCCGGTCGCGGTCCCGGCGCTGAGGAAGGCGTAGCGCTCGCGGAAGATCTCGGTGGCGCGGAGCCCGCTCGGTGGCTGTGCGTCGAGGTAAGTCACACCGGCGTCGATCACGAAGCTCTCGATCTGCGCGGCGACGTCGGTGGCCGAGAGCGAGCGCAGCTCGAGGTCGATCGAGGGGTGCTCGACCAGCAGCGGCGTCGTGATCTCGGCAACCACAGGCAGCGCGGTCGGGATCACCCCGAGTCGCAGCCTGCCCGAGAGGTCTCCTCGGAGGCGGGAGGCTTCGGTGCTGAAGGTCGCCGAGGTCGCGAGGATCTGCCGCGCCCAGGTCACCAGCTCCTTGCCAGCCGGGGTGAGGTCGTCATAGCGGCGGCTGCGGCGCACCAGTTCCAGGCCGAGCTCGGACTCCAGCTTGCGGATGCCGACCGAGAGCGCCGGCTGGGAGACGTGGCAGGACTCGGCGGCGCGGCCGAAGTGGCGGGCGTCGGCCAGGGCACAGAGGTATTCGAGCTGTCGCAGCAACATCGCCTTCAACGATAAACCGCGGTTATCAAGGGCGTCGGCAATTGCATTGGACTGACCGCGTCCGACCTCCTAGCTTCAGCAGGACCAACTCACGAAAAGAGGGAACCGATGGCCAAGATCCTTTGCGTGCTCTACGACGACCCGGTAGACGGCTACCCGTCGAGCTACGCCCGCGACGACATCCCCACGATCGGCTCCTACCCCGACGGGCAGACCGCGCCGACCCCGGAGGCGATCGACTTCACCCCCGGCGAGCTGCTCGGCTCGGTCTCCGGTGAGCTGGGGCTGCGCTCCTACCTCGAGGCCGCCGGCCACGAGCTCGTCGTCACCGCCGACAAGGACGGCCCCGACTCGGAGTTCGAGCGCCATCTGGCCGACGCCGAGATCGTCATCTCCCAGCCCTTCTGGCCCGCCTACCTGACCGCCGAGCGGATCGCCAAGGCGCCGAACCTCAAACTGGCGATCACCGCCGGGATCGGCTCCGACCACGTCGACCTGCAGGCGGCGATGGACGCCGGCATCACCGTCGCCGAGGTCACCTACTGCAACTCGATCTCGGTCGCCGAGCACGTGGTGATGATGATCCTCGGGCTCGTCCGCAACTACATCCCCTCCTACAAGATCGTCGTCGACGGCGGCTGGAACATCGCCGACGCGGTGGCGCGCTCCTACGACCTCGAGGGCATGCAGGTCGGGACCGTCGCCGCCGGGCGGATCGGGCTCGGCGTCCTGCGCCGCCTCCAGCCCTTCGACGTCGGCCTCCACTACATGGACCGCCACCCGCTGCCGGCCGAGGTCGAGGCCGAACTGAACGCCACCCACCACGAGACGGTCGAGAGCCTGGTCGAGGTCTGCGACGTGGTCACGATCAACTGCCCGCTGCACCCGGAGACCGAAAACCTCTTCGACGCCGAGATGCTGGCGAAGATGAAGCGCGGCGCCTACCTGATCAACACCGCCCGCGGCAAGATCTGCGACCGCGACGCGATCGTCGCCGCCCTGGAGTCCGGCCAGCTGGCGGGCTACGCGGGCGACGTCTGGTTCCCCCAGCCCGCTCCCCAGGACCACCCCTGGCGGACGATGCCCCACCACGGGATGACCCCGCACATCTCCGGCTCCAGTCTCTCCGCGCAGGCGCGCTACGCGGCCGGGACCCGGGAGATCCTCGAGAACTACTTCGCCGGGCGGCTCCAGCGCGAGGAATACCTGATCGTCGACGGCGGCGGACTGGCCGGGGCCGGCGCCCACTCCTACTCGGCGGGCAACGCGACCGGGGGCTCGGAGGAGGCGGCGAAGTTCGAGCGCTGAGCCCGCCGGATCTTCTCGTTCAGGCTCCAGGAAAGTGCTGCTCCAGCCGAAATAAGCGGGAGAACCCCAAATGCGCCTTCCCGGCGCTCGTCCAAGGAGTGTCCTGATTCCGATGAACCCGTCTCGAAAGCTGCGCTCGCTCGTCCCGGTGGTGGCGGTCGCCCTGTTCGCCGTCGCCCTGGTGGCGCCGGCTGCCAAGGCCGCCAACATCCCGCCCCTGGCCACGACCGCGCAGTACAAAGCGCTGGTCAGCTTCGTCGACAAGCTCGACAAGCTCTCCAACACGCCGGCCACCGCCGCCCAGAAAGCCAGCTTCGACGGCCAGCTGGAGAACAAGCACGAGGCCGCGGTGAACAAATCGACCGCGCTCTTCAATCGCGGCAAGAAGGCGGCCCAGGCCGAATCGCAGCGTTCCTTCAAGGCCGGCGTGCGGACCATCCGTCGCACCGAGGCGGGCGAACTCGCCGGCCTGCGCCGGGAGTACGACTCGCGCATGGACCGGGCCGCCACCAACTACGAGAACACGCTCGGCCGGATCGAAGACGTCTACGACAGCCGGACCGCCTCGCTGAAAAAACAGATCCGCCGCCTGCGGGAGCAGAAGGCCAAAGCCGAAGGCATCCTGCGCAAGGAACAGATCCAGGAAGCGATCGAACGGCGGGTCGAACGGGGCGCTGAAGACCGCAAGGCCGAGCAGGAAGAAATCACCGACCTGAAGGCCGGCTACCGTCGCGAAAAGGAATCGATCCGCAGCGCCAAGGCATCGGCGACCCGGGTCGTGCAGCAGGACGACGACGAAGCGATCGAAACCCTGCGCAACCGCAGCAAGCAGATCTACAACTCCCGGGTCCGCACGCTGCAGAGCCGTCGCGCCAACCAGCTCCAGGACCTCGAAAACAAGCTCAACGCCGGCCGCGCCGCAATCGCGCGGATGCCGGCCAGCAGCTGATCCCAAGCCGACTTGCCGGGGCCCGGAAGGGGCCCCGGCGGGTTCGCCCCCGACCCTGAGGCGATCTCGGCGCTTCGCCGCGGCGCCCGGCGCCCCCGCGAGCAGCTCGCGCCCCGCCCGCTGCTGTCATGGCAGATGCGTCTATTGCCGCGTCGTAAAAGATGCGATATAGATGCAACAGTGGATCCCACTCGATTTCTCGCCGCCCTGCGGGGCCTTGGCCTCGGCGGACGCGTCCTCACCGCCGAGGCCCAGCTCGCCGCCTTCGGCTCGGACGCGCTGACCGCATTCCACCAGCGCCCGCTCGCCGTCGTCGTCGTCGAGAGCGCCGCCGAGGTCGAGGCGGTCGTTCGCCTCTGTCACGAGGCTGGGATGCCGTTCGTCGCCCGCGGCAGCGGCACCTCGCTGTCCGGCGGTTCGCTGCCGGTCGACGGCGGGATCGTGATCGCGCTCAACCGCCTCGACCGCGTGCTCGCGGTTGATCCCGAGGCCCGGATCGCGGTGGTCGAGCCCGGCGCCATCAACCTCGACGTCAGCGCCGCGGCCGCCCCGCACGGCCTCGCCTACGCCCCCGACCCCTCATCGCAGTCGATCTGCACGATCGGCGGCAACCTCGCCTTCAACTCCGGCGGGGCGCACTGCCTCAAGCACGGGATGACCGCCAACCACGTCCTCGGACTGCGCGTGGTGCTCCCCGACGGCGAGGCGGTGGAGCTCGGCGGCGACTCGACCGAGCACGTGGGCCCCGACTGGACCGGGATGTTCTGCGGTTGCGAGGGCCTCTTCGGCATCGCCGTCGAGGCGACGCTGCGGCTGGTGCCGGTGCCCGAATCGGTGCGCACCGCGCTCGCCGTCTTCGACTCGCTCGAGCGGGCGGGCGACGCGGTCGCGGCGATCGTCGGCGCCGGCCTCGTCCCGGTCGCGATGGAGATCATGGATGCGCTCGCGATCGAGGCCGCCGAGGCGTCGGTGAAGCCGGGATACCCGCGGGGTGAGGCGCTCCTGATCGTCGAGCTGGAGGGCGAGGAGGAAGTGGTCGAGCAGGAGCTCGCCGCCGTCGCGGGCCTCCTGCGCGACGCCGCCTGCGGCGAGCTGCGGA
>JBFXEM010000199.1:0-4908 GCA_050180135.1 Solirubrobacterales bacterium
GGGCAGTGAGATCGGCCCGATGCTCTCCACCGCCGGCTGCGGGCTGCCGGCGACGACGAGGTTGCGCAGGTACCAGAAGCCGCCGCCGAGCAGGGCCGGGACGAACCACCACCCGGCCGCCGCCCAGCGCCTGCCGCTGGGCGCCAGGACCAGGACCACGACCGAGAGCGCCGCCGCCATCGCCAGCACCGTCACCTTCGTCCCGGCGGCCAGCCCAACCGCGAGACCGGCGGCACCGAGAGCCCACCCCGGCTCCAGGGGTGATCGGTCGCGGTGGCGGTGGTTCCAGGCCTCGACGAGGATCGCGATCGCGGCGAGCAGCAGGGCGGCGGCCATCAGGTCGTTCTTGGCGGCGCCGGGCTCACGGACGACGAGGGTGTGGCACTCGAGCAGGATCGCGACGGCGACGACGCCGAGCGCTCCGCGGCCGTAGGGGCGACCGATGCACCAGGCGGCGAGGAAGGCGACGCCGAGCCAGCCGAAGTTGAGGAAGAGCGAGAGCGTGTCGCGTTCGGTGAGGGCGATCCCGACCGCGTGCAGGAGCTCGGAGTTCTGCGGGTAGAACCAGTTGGTGAAGACGGTCTCGACGTGCCACATCCCGGTCAGCGAGTGGCTCTGGACCATGTCCACGGAGAAGGGCATGTGGTACCAGAGCGAGTCGAAGTTGAAGATGCCGCGGTCTAGAGCGTGCTTGGTGGTGATGGCCCAGGAGAAGACGACCAGGGCGGCTACCGCCAAAGCGGCTAGGGACATGGCGTTCCGGCCGGCGGGTCCTGCCCCAGGGGGGGAGGCCTGCGGGCGGGGCGTGGCTCCGTTCTCGGCCTCCCCCCCTGGGTCACCCGCCGGAGGAACGGATGCCCGGGACGATTTGGCGGGAGTACGGGTCGTCAGCAGCAGGGACAGAGCCGCCAGGGCGATCGAGACGGCGATCAGCGTCCACCCGTAGAAGATGGTCAGGGTTCCGAGGAGCTGTGAGATCCAGGTTAGGAGGGCGACGGCGAGGACGATCTCGACCAGGCGTGCCGGGGAGCCGGCCCATGACGGCAGGAGGCGTTGGCGGATCCGATACGCCGCGAAGCCCAGCGAGCCGGCGACTATCGCGACTTTGAGGGCGCCGAGGAAGTAGCAGCCGAGGTCAAGCATCGGCGCACCCCGGGCGCTCGCTCAGCGGTCGAGGCCGCGGACCACGACCGGCGTCTCGCCTTCGGCGACGAGGCCGAGGCTGCGGGCGCGCCGGTCGACGACGATCGGGTCCTCGGAGGACTGGACCCGGTTGTGCAGCTTGCGGTTTTCGGCCAGCAGCTCGTGCAGCTGCGCTTTCGCCTCGGTCGTCGCCGTGTAGGTCTTGACGAAGTCGATCGCCGGGTTCAGATACGAGTAGAGGACGGCAAAGAGGACCAGGGTCAGGGCGATCCGGCCGACCCGATCCCACTTTATCCGGCTCGGAGCCCGCCTCGGGGCGGGTCGACGTGCTGGGCGTCGTCGGGCCACATTGGTTGCTTTGCGACGAACCCCCATTTTCCTCCCCGAGGGCGCACGTGCCCAAGCAGATCAAGGACGCAGGGAGCGAAGTGTGCTCTGCACACGAGCGACCGAGGACGCCGATATGCGAAGCGGCACGTGCGTCATCGGCGCTGAACAAACGCCTGCAACCCGGAAAATTGCGCCCGGTCGCCCAACTCCTCCTCGATCCGCAGCAGCCGGTTGTACTTGGCGACGCGATCGGAGCGCGAGGGGGCGCCGGTCTTGATCTGACCGGCGCCGGTGGCGACGGCGAGGTCGGCGATCGTCGTGTCCTCGGTCTCGCCCGAGCGGTGCGAGATCACCGCCGTGTAGCCGGCCTCGCGGGCCATCCGGATCGCCGCCAGGGTCTCGGTCAGGGTGCCGATCTGGTTGACCTTGACCAGGATCGAGTTGCCGACGCCGAGCTCGATGCCGCGGTGCAGACGCTCGGGGTTGGTGACGAAGAGGTCGTCGCCGACCAGCTGCACGCGCTCGCCGAGGCGCTCGGTCAAGAGCTTCCAGCCGTCCCAGTCCTCCTCGTCCATGCCGTCCTCGATCGAGACGATCGGGAAGCGGTCGCAGGCGTCCTCCCAGTAGGCGGCCATCTGCTCGGGCGAGAGGCTGCGGCCCTCGTGCTCGAGCACGTAGGCGCCGCCCTCGAAGACCTCGCTGGTGGCCGGGTCGAGGGCGATGAAGACGTCGCTGCCGGGCTCGTAGCCGGCCGCCTCGATGCCGGCGAGGACGGCCTTCAGGGCCGCCTCGTTGGACTCCAGGTTGGGCGCGAAGCCACCCTCGTCGCCACCGGCCGTCGAGTGGCCCTGCGAGGAGAGCGACTTCTTCAGCGCGTGGAAGACCTCGGCGCCGACGCGCAGGCACTCCGAAAAGCTGCCGGCGCCGGCGGGGACGATCATGAACTCCTGGAAGTCGACCGAGTTGTCGGCGTGGGCGCCACCGTTGAGCACGTTCATCATCGGCACCGGCAGCAGCGTCGGCTCGCCGCCGCCGTAGAGCTCGGCGAGGTACAGGTAGAGCGGCTGCTGGGCGTCCATCGCCGCCGCCTTCGCCGCCGCCAGCGAGACCCCGAGCAGGGCATTGGCGCCGAGCCGGCCCTTGTTGGCGGTGCCGTCGAGCTCGATCATCGTCTGGTCGAGCGCGCCCTGCTCGACCGCGCGGGCGCCGACCAGCGCCTTGGCGATCTCGCCGTTGACGTTGGCGACCGCCTGGCCGACCCCCTTGCCGCCCCAGGCCTCGCCGCCGTCGCGCAGCTCGACCGCCTCGAACTCGCCGGTCGAGGCGCCGGAGGGAACCGCCGCGAGCCCGCGGGCCCCGGACTCCAGCGCCACTTCAACCTCGACCGTCGGGTTGCCGCGCGAATCGAGGATCTGGCGCGCGTGAATGGAAGCGATGGCGCTCACGGGTGCGCCATCCTATTCACAGCCGCGGGAACGGGGCGGGCCCTATTCCCCGGTTGGGGTGACGCCTTCGGGCAGGACTTCGCCTTCGGCGCCGGCTGCGGCCGCGGCGACCGGGACCGGGCGCTGCGGGAACTGTTCGCCTTTCGGCGTCAGCAAGCTGACTTTGCCGGGCAGCGTCGGTTTGATCGAAGGCACCGGAGCCGGGCATTCGGCCGGGGTGCCGCCTTTAGGATCGGCTTCGTAGCAGGCCGGGTCGGCTTCGCTGGGGTGGCCGTCGCCCTTGTAGTTGGAGCAGCGGACGATCAGGAAGCCGGAGGCGCAGATCGTCCGCGATTCCCACTTGCTCTGGTACTGGGTGACGAACCGTTCGAAGAACGCTTCCTGCTTTTGCTGCTGCAACTGGGTGGAGATCTGCGCTTTCGCTTCCGCCAGCGTCTGGACTTTTTCGGGGTTCAGCTTGACGACCTCGATCAGGGTGTAGTTGCCCTGGTATTTGAGCGGCCCGATCAGTTCGTTGGTGGCGCTGTCGAAGACCGCCGCTTTCAGCGGACCCGCGGTCGCGAGCAGTTCCTCGCTGAGCCCGGGCTGCAACCCACCTTTGGATTTGGTCGTCGGGTCGGAGGAGTATTTGGCGGCGACTTTCTTCCAGCTCGCGGCAGAGTCGTCGGCTTCGAGGGCCGTCTTGGCCGCTTCGACTTCGGCTTTGTCTTTGTTGACGATGATGCGGATGTCGCGCGTCGGTTTGGTCGTGAACTGGGTCGCCTTCGCCGCCTCGTAGAAGTCGCTGATTTCGGAGCTCGTGGGCTGACCGGCCTTGGCCGTGATCGCTTCCTGGATCTTCGTGCTCAGGACCTGCAGCTTGACCCGCTTTTCGACGTCCTCCTGGGTGAATTTCGACGTCTCCAGGAATTCGTCATACGCTTTCGCGGTCGGGAAGTTGGTTTCTTTGATTTTCTCGAGTTCTTCTTCGATTTCTTTCGGCGTCGCGGTCAGATTCAGTTCTTCCGCCTCGCCGCGGATCCAGATGAAGTCGAGCAGTTCCCCGAGCGCGCCGGTCTGCAGTTCTTCGTATTTCGTCGTGCCCTCTTTCGGCACTTTTTTGAGACCGCCCTGGGCTACCTGCTGGGCCAGCGCCAGTTTGTATTCGGCCTCGCTGACCGTGCCGTCGGAAACGTCTTCGACCACGGCGACGTCGCCGGAGGGCACGCTCTCGCGGCCGATCCCCTGGGCGATCGCGAAGCCGAGGAAGAGCAGCACGAAGACCGCACCGAAGATGATCAGTGCCAGCCGCTGCCTGCCGGCATTCCTGCCCGTCTGCCCAGGTTTCGCTCCCACGAAGCCGGCAGCATAGTCAAATTGCTTAGCGCCAGGTAAACGCGCGGTTCCCGCGAGCGTTCAGGCGGCCGCTGCCTCGGCAGGGCGCTGCGCCTCGCGCAACCCCGCGGCCAGCGCCAACACCGCCGCCAAGCGCTCCTCCGGGTCGCCCGCGACCCGCAGCGCCGCGGTCTGCTCGCGCCATTCGTAGAGAGCGCCCTCGACCTGCTCGGCCAGCACCCCGGCCTGCTCGGAGTCGAGCTCGACCCCGGTGACGCTGAGCCGGCCGCCGCGGAACTCGACGCTACGGGCACCGGCGAGGCCGAGCTCGATCCGCGCCTTCTGCAGCTTCAGCAGGTTCTCGGCCTGAGGCGGCAGCTCGCCGAAGCGGTCGGCGAGCTCGTCGCGGATCGCCCGCAGCTGGCCCGGCTCGCGGGCGGCGACGATGCGGCGGTGGATGTCGATCTTGGCCGCCTCGAAGGGGACGAAGGAGGCCGGCAGGTAGGCGTCGACGGGGACGTCGAGGCGGACCGGCTCCGGCGCCTCCTCCCCCTCCCCGCTCGCCTCGCCGGCCTCGGCCACGGCCTCGTCGATCATCAGGCAGTAGAGCTCGAACCCGACCGCGGCGACGTGCACGGACTGCTCGTCGCCCAGCAGGTTGCCGGCGCCGCGGATG
>JBFXEM010000200.1:0-4888 GCA_050180135.1 Solirubrobacterales bacterium
ACGCCAGCTGGTCCTGGTCGACCTGCCTGGCGTGCAGCGCCCCCGCGACGAGATGACCGAGCGCATGCAGCACCGGGTCGAGCGCGAGCTGGCCGACTCCGACGTCGCCCTGCTGGTCGTCAACGGCGAGGAGGGGGTCGGCGCCGGCGATCGCTTCATCGCCCGCAGCCTGCTCTCTGCCGGGCCCCGGATCCCGATCGTCTGCGCCGTCAACAAGGCCGACCGGCTCGGCCCCAACGAGATGGTCCCGGCGCTCGCCGACGCCGCCAACCTGCAGGGTGTGCAGGAGGTCTTCCCGATCAGCGCCCGCAGCGGCGAAGGCCTGCCGCCGCTGCTGGCGCGGCTCGGCGAGCTCGTCCCCGAGGGGCCGTACATGTACCCCCCGGAGGACACCAGCGACCAGTCGAGCGAGCTGCTGCTGGCCGAGCTGATCCGCGAGCAGGTGCTGAACCGGACTCGCCAGGAGATCCCGCACTCGGTCGAGGTCTCGGTGCTCGAGGTGACCCCGCGGGAGGACGGCCTGGTCACCGTTCGAGCCGACATCTGGGCCGAGACCGAGTCCCAGAAGGGGATTCTGATCGGCAAGGGCGGCGCCAAGATCAGCGAGATCGGAACCGGTGCCCGGCGCTCGCTGGAGCGTGAGCTCGGCACCCAGGTCCACCTCGACCTGAAGATCCGCGTGCGCCGCCACTGGCGCCGCGACGAGGACCTGCTCGACCGCCTCGGCATCGAGTAGGCACTGACGCCCTCTACGATGGGGCGGATGTTCGCCGAAATCGAATTCGATCAGCGGGGCCTGGCCCCCTGCGTCGTCCAGGACTTCGCCACCGGCGAGGTGTTGATGCTCGCCTACGTCAGCGCCAAATCGCTGGAAATGACGCTGGAGAGCGGCGAACTGCACTTCCACAGCCGCTCCCGCGACTCGATCTGGAAGAAGGGTGAAACCTCCGGCAACTTCCTCCGCCTGCGGCAGCTGCGCTACGACTGCGACGGCGACGCCCTGGTGGCGCTGGTCGACCCCGCCGGCCCGGCCTGTCACACCGGCGAGCGCTCCTGCTTCTACCGCGAGGTGCTGGGCTCGGCCTCCCCGAAAAAGGATGCTCCGCCGGCGCCGGGCGAGCCGGGGCCGGTCACCTTCGAAGCGCTGGCGGCGCTGGAGCGGACGCTGCGCAGCCGCGCCCTCGAGCGCCCGGCCGGCAGCTACACCGTGACGCTGCTCGACGACCCGGCGCTGATCGCCGAGAAGGTCGAGGAGGAGGCCGAGGAGGTTGTCCGTGCCGCCCGCGAGGAGACCGACGAGCGCGTCGCCGAAGAGGCGGCCGACGTCCTCTACCACCTCAGCGTGCTGCTGGTCTCCCGCGGGGTCTCCCAGGCCGCCGTGATGGAAGAGCTGAATGCCCGTAGCGGCTGATTCGGAGCTGAGGCTGGAGCCCAGCCTCGAGGAAGCGCGCGAGCTCGCCCGCGAGGGCAACGTGGTGCCGGTCCGCGCCCGCTTCGTCGACGACTGCGAGACGCCGGTCTCGGCCTTCCTCAAGCTGCGCGCCGGCGAGCCCAAAGGGGCCCCCTGCTTCCTCCTGGAGTCGGCCGAGCAGGGCCAGGTCGGCCGCTACTCGTTCGTCGGCCTGCGTCCGCGCGCGGTCCTGCGCTGGAGCGAGGGCACGCTCTCGGAATGGAGCGGCGACTCCGGCCTCTCGGCCGCCGCGGCGCCGGTTCGCACCGAACCCGCGCCCGATCCCTACGCGGCCGCGGCCGCGCAGCTCTCCGCCTACTCGCCGGCCCCGGTCGAGGGTCTGCCGCCGTTCGTCGGCGGCGCCGTCGGCTTCTTCGGCTACGACCTCGTCCGCACCGTGGAGCCGTTGGGGGAGCCGAACCCAGACCCGCTCGGGCTGCCGGACCTGGCGCTGATGATCACCGACGCGATGCTGGTCTTCGACCACCTGCGCCACGAGCTGACGATCCTCGCCTGCGCCTTCGCCGACGACGAGGGCGGGATCGACGCCGCCTACGCGCGCGCCGCCGAGACAATCGCCGAGATGAAGGAGCGGCTGCGCGGTGCCGTGCCGGTTCCGGCCAGGCCCAGCGTCGTCGAGGCGCCGGAGTTCGTCTCCAACATGGAGCGCGAGGAGTTCGAAGCGGCGGTGTCGAGGATCGTCGAGTACGTGCACGCCGGCGACGCCTTCCAGGTGGTGCCCTCCCAGCGCTTCACGGCCCCGGCCCCGGTCGAGGCCTTCTCCGTCTACCGCGGCCTGCGCGCCGTCAACCCCTCGCCCTACATGTACTTCCTCGAGTTCGGCGACTTCCAGATCGCCGGTGCCTCACCGGAGCCGCTGGTCAAGGTCCACGGCAACCGGGTCGAGACGCGGCCGATCGCCGGCACCTACCCGCGCGGCAAGAGCGAGGACGAGGACCGCCGCCTCGCCGAGCGGCTGGTCAACGACCCCAAGGAGAAGGCCGAGCACGTGATGCTGGTCGACCTCGGTCGCAACGACCTCGGCCGCGTCTGCGAGTACGGCAGCGTCAAGGTCGACGAGCTGATGGTGGTCGAGACCTACTCGCACGTGCTCCACATCGTCAGCCAGGTCTCCGGGACGCTGCGCGAGGGGGTGAGCTCGATGGACGTGCTGCGCTCGGCGCTGCCGGCGGGCACGCTCTCGGGGGCGCCGAAGGTGCGGGCGATGCAGATCATCGACGAGCTCGAGAAGGTCAAGCGCTGCGGCTACGGCGGCGCGATCGGGTACCTCTCCTGGAACGGCGACCTCGACACCGCGATCCACATCCGCACCGTCGTGGTCAAGGACGGCAAGCTGCACGTGCAGGCGGGCGGCGGCACGGTCGCCGACGCCAAACCGAGCTACGAGTACGTCGAGTCGGTGAACAAGGCGCGCGCGGTCTTCCGCGCCGTCGAGGTCGCCTGCGAACAGCCGGACTGGGCGTGAGCACGATGGCGACGACGAAGCCCAAGGTCCTGGTGATCGACAACTACGACTCCTTCACCTACAACCTGGTCCAGTACCTTGGTGAGCTGGGGGCGGAAATGGAGGTGGTTCGCAACGACAAGGCGACCGTGGCCGAGCTGCTGGCGCGCCGGCCCGACCGCCTCGTCGTCTCACCCGGCCCCTGCACGCCGGCCGAGGCCGGGATCTCCGGCGAGGCGATCCGCGCCTTCGCCGAGGCCGGCACGCCGGTGCTCGGCGTCTGCCTCGGCCACCAGGCAATGGTCGAGGCGTTCGGCGGCAGGGTGGTCCAGGGCGAGCCCGTGCACGGCAAGGACGCCGAGGTCGAGCACGACGGCAAGGCGATCTACAAGGGCCTGCCGACACCGATGGTCGCCGGCCGCTATCACTCGCTGATCGCCGACCCCGACCTCCCCGACGAGCTCGAACTGACCGCCAGCCTCGACGGGATCGTGATGGGCGCCCGCCACCGCGAGCTGCCGGCCGAGGGTGTCCAGTTCCATCCCGAGAGCGTGCTCACCCCGCAGGGCAAGAGCCTGCTCGCCAACTTCCTCGAGGGCCGCGATGCCTAACGACGTCGTCAGCCGCGCGATCGACGCCGTCTGCGCTGGGGATCACCTCACTGCCGACCACGCCGCCGCGGTCCTCTCCGAGATCATGGAGGGGAGGGCCGACCCGATCCAGACCGGCGCCTTCCTGATCGCCCTGCGGGCGAAGGGGGAGACCGTTCCCGAGCTGGTCGGGCTGGCGCGGACGATGCGCTCGCTAGCCGCGCCCGTCTCCAGCGGCCGCGCCGACCTCGTCGACACCGCCGGAACCGGCGGCGGTCCCTCGACCTTCAACGTCTCGACCACGGCGGCGCTGGTCGCCGCCGGCGCCGGCTGCGCTGTCGCCAAGCACGGCAACCGCTCGAACACGAGCAGGAGCGGCTCCGCCGACCTGCTGGAGGCGCTCGGGGTGAACGTCGACCTCGAGCCCGAGCAGGTCGGCCGCTGCATCGACCAGATCGGCTTCGGTTTCATGTTCGCGCCCAAGCACCACGCGGCAATGGCGCACGTGATTCCCGCCCGCAAGGCGCTCGGGGTGCGGACGATCTTCAACTTCCTCGGCCCCCTGACCAACCCTGCCGGCGCCAACCGGCAGCTGCTCGGGGTCGCCGACCGCCACTACCAGGAGACGATGGCCGAGGCGCTGGTCAGCCTCGGCAGCGTGCGGGCACTTGTCGTTTCCGCCGAGGACGGCCTAGACGAGCTCTCGCTCTCGGCCCGCACGCGGGTGATCGAGGTCGCCGACGGCGGCACCGCCGAGTGGTTCGTCGAGCCCGGCCAGTTCGGCCTGGCCCCGGCCGACCTCGACTCTGTCGGCGGCGGCGAGCCGGCCGAGAACGCCGCCGCGACCCGCGCCGTGCTCGCCGGTGAGCCGGGTCCCAAGCGCGACCTCGTCGTGCTCAATGCCGCCGCGGCGATCTACGTCGGCGGGCTGGTCCCCGACCTCGAGGCGGGGGTCGTGGGGGCGACCGAGGCGATCGATTCCGGGGCGGCGGCAAACGTGCTGGAGCGGCTGGTCGCAGCAACCGCCTCCGGCACCATCTAGGCTCTCGTAGGCAAGTGGGAATGATCGAGCAGCTGATCGACAGCGCCCGGCGGGGAGTCGAGGCGCGTCGCCAAGTGGTCCCGCAGGAGGACCTCGAATCGCGACTGTCCGGGCGCGGCCACGATCGCCCCTTCAACGAGGCGCTGGTGCGGCCCGGGCTCTCGCTGATCGCCGAGTTCAAGCGGCGCTCGCCGAGCGCGGGGGAGATCTCGACCGCGGCCGACGTCGCCACCCAGGTGGCGGCTTACGAGCGCGGCGGCGCGGCGGCACTCTCGGTGCTGACCGACGCGGCTCATTTCGGCGGTTCGCTGGAAGACCTGCAGGCCGCGCGAGCGGCCTGC
>JBFXEM010000201.1:0-4863 GCA_050180135.1 Solirubrobacterales bacterium
AAGAGATCGCCCCGTCCCGTGGGGAGGGTCGGGTGGCCCTCGAAGCTTCTTGCACTTTTTTGCTACAGCGCCCCGCGGCGCCAGCCGCCCGACTATCCCAAAAAAAGTTAAGCGAAGTGGCCCACCCGACCCTCCCCCCAGCAAACCGCCCCTAACTCTTGGCGATCTCCAGCCGGATCTCTTTACCTTTGAGCTTGGTCCCGTCGAGGAACTCAACCGTCCGCTCGGCCTGATCCGGCGCCACCTCGACGAAGGAGAAGCGGTGCAGGACGCGGACGTCGTGGATCGCCTCCTCGGGCAGGACCGCGCCCTCGCGCAGCGCCCAGCGCAGGTCCTCCTCTTCGATGCCGCTGCGTTCGCCGCGGTTGACGAAGAGCTTGACGGTGTCGCGCTTGGGCGCGTCCTCGGCGCCGTTGGCCTCAACCTCAACCTCGACCTCTACCTCGACTTCGACGGCGGCGTCGACGCTGGCCTCGGCGGGGACGCCCTCGGCGACCACCTCGGTCGTTTCGGCGGCCTCGGCCGGCGCGGCCCGCTCAGCCTTCTCGACCTCGCGACGGCGCTCGGAGCGCTCGCGACGGCGCGGCGGCGGCGCGTGCTCGAGCCGCTCCTCAGGCGTTTCCCACTCGCCGATTTTCGTCTTCACGTCGCGCTCGATCCGGGTGATCTCGTCGCGCTGGTCGGGGGTGACGAAGGTGATCGCGCGGCCGGTGCGCCCGACCCGGCCGGTACGGCCGATCCGGTGCACGTAGGTCTCCGAGGAGTTCGGCACGTCGTAGTTGATGACGTGGGTGACGTGGTCGACGTCGAGCCCGCGGGCGGCGATGTCGGTGGCGACCAGCAGCTTCACGCGGTGGTTCTTGAACGAGATCATCACCCCGTCGCGGACGCCCTGGCTGAGGTCGCCGTGCAGCGCCTTCACGTCGAGCCCTTTGTCCTTCAGGGTCTTTTCCAGCTTGGTGGCGCCGATTTTGGTGCGGGTGAAGATGATCGCCTGCTCGGGTTCTTCGGTCTTCAGCAGCTCGACCAGGCGCGCCGCCTTCTCCTTGGCGGGGACCTCGACGAAGGCCTGGGAGATCTTGTCGACGGTCAGCTGTTTGGGGGTGATTTTGATCGTCACCGGGTCGTACATGTAGCCCTCGGCGAGCTTCTGGATCGGCGGCGGCATCGTCGCCGAGAAGAGGGCCGTCTGGCGCCCGCTCGGGCACATCCGCAGGATTCTCTCCACGTCCTCGATGAAGCCGAGGTCGAGCATCTCGTCGGCCTCGTCGAGGACCACGTAGCGGGCCGCGGTGAGGACCAGCGAGCGGCGTTGCATCAGGTCCTTCATGCGGCCGACGGTGGCGACGACGACGTGGGCGCCGGAGCGCAGCTGCGACTGCTGCGAGCGGATCGGGGCACCGCCGAAGACGGCGACTATCTCGATGTCGAGGTGCTCGGCAAAGGTGCGCAGCGCCTGCGTCACCTGGATGCAGAGCTCGCGGGTCGGCGTCAGCACGACCGCCTGCACCTCGTCGTTGGCGGGGTCGAGGTACTGCAGCAGCGGCAGGCCAAAGGCGGCGGTCTTGCCGGTCCCGGTCTGGGCCTGGCCGATCACGTCGTGGCCGCCGAGCAGCTCCGGGATCGCCTGCTCCTGGATCGGGGTCGGCTCGTCGAAGCCGAGCTCGTCGATCGCCTGCTGGATGTCGGGCGAGAGGCCCAGGTCTTTGAAGGTCGTCATGACACCGTTCTATCGGGAGGGGTCGAGCAGAAGCTTGCCGGTGGTGCGACGGGCAATCAGGTCTTCGTGGGCCTGCGCCGCATCGGAGAGGGGATAGACACCGCCGATCCTAACTTCGAGATCGCCCGCGGCGAGGGCACTGAGCAACTCGCCGATCATAGGGGCAACGAGCTCACGGCGTGCCAGCAGGTGCAGGAGCCAGAAGCCGATCACCGACTTCGAGCCGCGCAACAGGGCCGCCGTCGAGACCTGGCGCTGGTCGCGCGAGGCGATCCCGAAGACCACCATCCGGCCCAGCGGCGCCAGCACGCCCAACTCCTGGTCGAAGGCCTCGCCGCCGCTCATGTGCAGGACCGCGTCGACCCGCTTGCCCTCGTTGGCGGCGCGGATCGCCTCGCCGAGGCTCTCGGCTCGCGAGTCGACGACCGCGTCGGCGCCGAGCTCGCTCACCAGCGCCCGCTTCTCCGCGCTGGAGGCGAGGCCGATCACCCGGGCGCCGGCCCGCTTGGCGAGCTGGACGGCAAGCGTGCCGGTGCCGCCGGCGGCGGCCTCGATCACGATCGTCTCCCCCGGCTCGATCCGGGCGCAGCGGTCGACCAGCGCCATCGCGGTCAGGCCCTGCAGCAGCGCCGCCGCGGCGGCGTCGTCGTCGACCTCGTCGGGAATCGGGATCAGGGTCGCCTCCGGCACGGCGACCTTCTGCGCGTAGCCGCCGCTGCCCAGCAGGGCGACGACCCGGCGCCCGTCGGCGGTGCGGCCGCTGACCTCGGTGCCGGGGACCAGCGGCAGCGACTGCGCCGCCAGGTAGTCGTTGCGGGTCGAGTGGGTGTCGGCGAAGTTGATCCCGCTGCGGGCAACCTCGACCACGACCTCGCCCTCGGCGGGGACCGGATCGGGGACCTCCAGGTACTCGAGAACCTCCGGCCCGCCGAACTCCTCTATGCGAATCGCCTGCATCAAGGCCAAGTCTTCCAGGGCAGACGCCCGGATGATCGCTAGGCTGCCGTCCGCATGGCGCTCACGGTAGTCGGCTCGATCGCGTTCGACGCAGTCAAGACCCCGTTCGGGGAGCGCGAGCGCATGCTCGGCGGCGCCGCCGTCCACTTCTCGCTCGCCGCCAGCTTCTTCACCGAGGTGCGGCCGGTCGGCCCGGTGGGCGACGACTTCGGCGCGGCCGAGTTCGAGGTGCTGGAGCGGCGCGGCGTCCTCACCGAGGACATCGAGCGGGTCGCCGGCGGCCAGTCCTTCTTCTGGCGTGGCCGCTACGAGTACGACCTCAACGTCGCCCACACCGAGGACACCCAGCTCGGCGTCTTCGGCGAGTTCGAGCCGAAGCTCTCCGCCGCCGCCCAGGGCGCCGACACGCTCTTCCTCGCCAACATCCAGCCCGACCTGCAGCGCCAGGTCCGCTCCCAGTGCGGCAGCGCCAGCTTCAGCGGGCTCGACTCGATGAACCTCTGGATCGAGACCGCCAAGGACTCGCTGTTGGCGGCGGTGGCCGAGGTCGACTGCCTGGTCGTCAACGACGCCGAGATCCGCCAGCTAACCGGCGAGTCGAACCTGGCCCGGGCCGCGCGTGCGGTGATGGACCTGGGGCCGCGCGCGGTCGTCGCCAAGCAGGGCGAGTACGGCGCGGCGCTGTTCACCGCCGACGGCTTCTTCGCCCTGCCCGGGTTCCCGCTCGAGGACGTGCGCGACCCGACCGGCGCCGGCGACAGCTTCGCCGGCGGCTTCTTCGGCTACCTCGACGGCCTCCAGGGCGAGGCCGGTGACGCCGACCTGCGGCGGGCGATGGGCTACGGAACGGTGCTTGCCTCCTTCAACGTCGAGGAGTTCGGGACCGAGCGGGTCTCGCGCCTCAGCCGCGAGGAGATCGAGGCGCGCTTCGAGATGCTGCGCCAGATGACCCAGTTCGAGTCCCTGCCGGCCTAGCGGGGCCGCCTTGGTCGAGACCGCCAGCGGCGTACCAGGCCCGTAACAGGCCGCGGTATACAAGCTGCGATACTGGCCCCTCCCCCACACCGCACCCAAAGGAGGGCGATGGCCACCGAGCAGCAGACCCAGGACGCGAACGCCCCCGGCAAGACGGGCGCGGAGTCGCTGACCGTCACCGACAACCGCACCGGCAAGACCTACGAGCTCCCGATCGAGGACGGCACCATCCGCGGGATGGACCTGCGCCAGATCAAGGTGGACGAGGACGAATTCGGCTTGATGTCGTTCGATCCGGCCTTCACCAACACCGCCTCCTGTCGCTCCTCGGTGACCTTCATCGACGGCGACGCGGGCATCCTCGAACACCGCGGCTACTC
This sequence comes from Solirubrobacterales bacterium, assembly GCA_050180135.1. Taxonomy (GTDB): domain Bacteria; phylum Actinomycetota; class Thermoleophilia; order Solirubrobacterales; family 70-9; genus VAYN01. The sequence goes on from JBFXEM010000201.1 coordinate 4,033, forward strand.
GATCGAGCAGCTCTGCGAGAAGTCCACCTTCCTCGAGGTCGCCTACCTGCTGATCTTCGGCGAGCTGCCGACCGGACCACAGCTGGACCGCTGGGTCTACGACATCACCCACCACACCTTCGTCCACGAGGACCTCAAGCAGTTCTTCCAGGGCTTCCGCTACGACGCCCACCCGATGGGGATGCTGCTTGCCGGCGTCGGCGCGCTCTCGACCTTCTACCCGGACGCGAAGCAGATCGACGACCCCGAAGAGCGCTACATGTCGGCGGTGCGGCTGATCGCCAAGGTCCCGACCCTGGCCGCCTTCTCCTACCGGCACAACATGGGCTTCCCCTACGTCTACCCGGACAACGAGCTGAATTACGCCGAGAACTTCCTCTCGATGATGTTCAAGAAAACCGAAGACAAACACATCCCGAAGAAGGCCCTTTCGCGGGCGCTGGACGTGCTCTTCATCCTCCACGCCGACCACGAACAGAACTGCTCGACCAACGCCGTGCGCGGCGTCGGCTCCTCCGACGTCGACCCCTACTCGGCCGTCGCGGCCGGGGTCGCGGCGCTCTACGGGCCGCTGCACGGCGGCGCCAACGAGGCGGTCCTGCGGATGCTGCGGCGGATCGAAAAGCCGGAGAACATCCCCGCCTTCCTCGATCGCGTCAAGGAGCGCGAGGAGAAATTGATGGGCTTCGGCCACCGGGTCTACAAGAACTTCGACCCGCGGGCGAAAATCATCGAGAGCCACATGGACGAGGTCTTCGCCGCGACCGAGTACAACCCGCTGGTCGAGGTCGCCCGCGAGCTGGAGAAGCAGGCGCTCGCCGACGAGTACTT
>JBFXEM010000202.1:0-4850 GCA_050180135.1 Solirubrobacterales bacterium
GGCACCGCCTCAGCGCCCACGTCCTCATGGACGCGGGCGAACTCGGCTCCCGCAATCTCTCGGTCACCTGGCTGACCCTGCCGGCCGGGGCGAGCCAGACGCTGCGCTCCCAGGAGGAGTCCGAGCAGGCCTACGTGGTCGTCCGCGGCAGCGGCTCGATGTCGGTGGCCGGCGACACGCAGGAGGTCGGCGAGGGGGACCTGATCCTGGTCCCGCCCGCGACCGAGCACTCGCTCGCCAACGTCGGCGAGGACGAGCTTTCCTGCGTCTCGATCCAGTCGCCCCCGGTCGCCGCGTCGGAGCTCTACAGCGACCAGTTGGCCGAGGTCGCCGGATACGACGACGAGGACGAGTTCTAAAGCGCGATAGGCGGCGCATCTCGGGTCCTCGGTCCGGGGACTCGGGTCACGCACTGAAGTGCGCTCCCCTCGTCTCCTTCCTGTGTCCCCGGATCCGCTTGCCTCTCGCGCTTTAGAGGCGTAGAAGTCCTTTCATTCTGCGCGCCACGTGCGCGTGGTTGCCCGGCAGCCTCGGGGCATGCCCGAGTTGAGCCGCGCCCAGGTTGTCGTCTACGCCGCGATCGCGGCGGCCCTGCTGCTGGTCGGGGCGCGGGCGCTGCAGGCCGAGCAGGGGACGGAGGCCAGCTTCGCCGCCGACGGCGGCGCACCGAGCGGAGACGGCGATGGAGAATTCAGCCTCAGTGGCGAGGGCTCCGACGTCGTCGTCGACGTCACCGGGGCGGTGCGCAGCCCGGGCGTCTATCGGCTGCCGGCGGGAAGCCGGGTCGAGGATGCGATCGCCCGCGCCGGCGGCGCCGAGCCGGCGGCGGCACTGGAAGCGGTCAACCGGGCGGCGCGGCTCGCCGACGGGCAGCAGGTGGTGGTGCCGGCCCGCGGGCCGGGTGGCAGCGTCGCGGTCGCCGGCGTCGGTGCCGAGGACGGTCCGATCAGCCTCGGCACGGCGACCCTGGAGCAGCTCGACACGATCGACGGCATCGGCCCGGTCACGGCCGAAGACATCATCGAGTTTCGCGACGAACACGGCGGTCTCGCCTCGGTTGACCAGCTCGACCAGGTCTCGGGGATCGGCCCGGCGACGATGGAGGCGCTGCGGGATCGTCTCCAGCCCTGAGGGCGGTTCGTGGGCGCCGTGCGGCCGACGCTGGCGGTTCTGGTCGCGGTCGCCGCGGTGGTCGCCCTGGCGCTGCCGCGGGCGGGTGAGATTCGCGAGCGCGCCGAGCACGGCCTCGGGCGCGGCGTCCCGGCCCGCGAGGCGGAGCTGGCCCGGGGCTTCGTGCTCGGACAGGACGAGGGGATAGACGCGGCGACCAAGGAGGATTTCCGTCGCTCGGGCCTCCTGCACCTGCTCGCGGTCAGCGGTCAGAACGTCACCCTGCTGGCCTTGCTGGCGCTGCCGCTGCTGGCGGCGCTGGGGATCCCACTGCGCGAGCGTCTGCTCTGGGTCTTGGCGCTGATCGTCGTCTACGTGCCGCTGACCGGCGCCGGAGCCTCGATCCAGCGGGCGGCGGTGATGGGCGCGGCCGGGATCCTCGCGACGCTGGCGGGACGGCGAACCTCGCGCCTCTACGCGCTGGCGCTGGCGGCCGCGGTGACGCTGGCGATCGACCCGACGATCGGCGCCGACGTCGGCTGGCAGCTCAGCTTCGCTGCGGTGCTCGGGATCCTGGTCTGGGCGGGGCCGCTGCGGGAGCTGCTGAGGAGCTGGCTGGGTGGGGGAGGTGGTCGGGCCGGGACGAGCGGCGCCGGCGGACTCCGCGGGGCCCTTGCCGAGGGGCTGGCTGTGACGATTGCGGCGACGCTGGCCACGGCGCCCCTGATCGCCTTCCACTTCGAACAGCTCTCGACCACGACCCTGGTCGCGAACGTGCTGGCGCTGCCGGCGGTGGCGCCGGCGATGTGGCTCGGCATGGCGGGTGCCGTGGCCTCCCAGCTCCCCGGCTTCCCGGTCGAGCTCCTCAACGTCCCCAACTCTTTCCTGCTCGCCTACATCGCCCAGATAGCGGCCTGGTGCGCCGCTCCCGAGTGGGCCGAGCTCGAGGTCCACCTCAGCGGGGCCGGCCTGGCCGGCGCCTACACCGCGCTCGCCCTGGGCACCATCGTCTGGCGCACCGCCGGCGCGCTACATCGGCGCCGCCCCCGACGAGTCCGCTCCCAACGCCGCATAGCGGCCTCAACTGCGGACTCGTGGATCTTCTTCGCAGTTCTGGGTGGGCTGGCCCTGGTCGTCTGCGTCGCGCTGGCCTGGCCGCGGGGCGGGGAGGGGGCCGGGCCGCTGCATGGTCTGCGGATCACGGTGCTCGACGTCGGTCAGGGCGACGCGATCCTGCTGCAGCCCGCCCGTGCGCCGGCGGTGCTCGTCGACGGTGGGCCGCCTGGCGGCGGGCTGGCCGCGAAGCTCGCGGAAGCCGGCGTCGAGCGGCTCGGCGCAGCCGTCGTCAGCCATGACCAGTCAGACCACCGGGGCGGGATCGAAGAGCTCCTCGGCGGCCTCCCGGTAGCGCGGCTGCTCTACGGCTGCCTTGGAGCCGACACCCGCTCGGCCGCACGCGCGGCCGGCGTGGCCACGGTTCGGGTGGCCCGGGGAACCACCGTGCGCTCCGGTCGCCTCAGGCTGGAGTTCGTCTGGCCGCCGCCGGAGCTGCTGGCCGAACCGCAGCCCGGCGTTGATCCGAACCAGCTGGCCCTGGTCGCGGTCGCCCGCTGGCGCGGCTTCGCGATGCTGCTCAGCGCCGACGCCGAGGCCGAGGCGGTCCCGCTCGATCCCGGTCCGATCGACGTGCTCAAGGTCGCCCACCATGGCAGCGACGACGCCGGCCTCGCGGCGTTGCTGGAGCGCACTCGTCCCAAGCTGGCCGTGATCTCGGTTGGTGCCGACAACCCGTACGGGCACCCGGCGCCGGCGACCCTGGCGACGCTTGCCGGGCACGGCACCCGCGTCCTTCGCACCGATCGCGACGGCGACGTCGCGATCGAGGTGGACGGCGGCGCGATCGTCGTTTCCGGGAGGTAGGGCGACCAGCCGGATTGGACAGATGATCCAATCGAAAGTGGGAGTCGATCGCCCTGGGTCTGTCGTTCGAGGCCGGCGCTGTCGATTGCTAAAGCGGTGAGATTGAAGCGGCGAGAGCCATTCGTGCGTCCCAGTCTGGCCGGCACAAGCCTGCCGGCGCGAATTCGCACCCTCGGCTTCGCGATGTTCGGCCTCGCCGCCGCCGCTGCCCTGGCGCTGGTGGCGTTTGTCGCCCAGACCAGCTACTCAGGCACCGCGCTGGCTCCGCTCCCCCTTCCAGAGCTATCCACCACCAAGGCTGGAAGCGACATCGCAGTGGGCGCCGGGCTCGGCGTTTCCTGGGGTCTCGGCGTTGGCGGGCTGCCGGGGCCGGCCGCAGCCCAGGGCTCTGGCGTTGCGCTGAGATACGAAGACGACGGTTGGGCCGGCGGCATCGGCCTCGGAGCAGGCGGTGGGAGCCAGGCCTCCGGTCTGGATGCAGTCGCGGCCAATCCGGACCTCGGAAGCGGGCATGACTCAGGCGTGGTGGCGGTCGCGCCGATGCTGCCGCCGACGATCCCCCCCGAGGCGGCCCTGGCGGCGGCTCCTGTGTCCGGATCGAGCGACGCCAGCGGTCTCTACGTGCGCACCTCCGTGGCCCCGGGCCTGGGCGAGGAAGGCGATCTCGCCGAAAGCGCACCGCTGCCACCAGTCGAACCGCAGCCGCCGGCGGAACCCGAACCGCCGGTCGAACCGGAACCGCCGGTCGAACCGCCACCGCCCCTCGATCCTCCGCCGCCGGTCGAACCCGAGCCTCCGGCCGAAGCGCCGACCGAAGACATCGGCGAATCGGAACCGGTCAACGGCGCCGAATCACCTGGGTCGGACCCGGCCCCCGAGGAAGGCGGCGCCTAGAAAGTCTCGGTAGGCCGGCAACTAGACTCGGCCGATGGCCGAGATGAAGCCGCTCTACCTGATCGCCGGCACCGACATGGCGAAGATCGACGCGACCCGCAGCCGCCTGCGGGCGCGTGCCGAACGCGAGGGCGGCAGCGCCTCGCTGGAGGTCTTCGAGCCCGGTGAGGGACGCGGGATGCCCGACTACGAGGCGCTGCTGAACTCGATCCCGGCGATGTCGCTGATGGACTCGCGCCGCTACCTGCTGGCCGACGGGGTCGAGAAATGGCGCGACAAGCAACTGGAGGCGGTCAACGCTGCCGTCGCGGAGCTGCCTCCCGACCTGACCCTGGTTCTGATCGCCCGCGCGAAAGCGCCGGCGAAGCTGCTGAAAGCGGTCAAAGCCGCCGGCGGCGAGGTGCATGAATTCGAGGCGCCGAAAGCGCGGGACATGCCGCGCGTCCTCGTTGCCGACGCGCAGAAGCACGGCTTCCGGCTGGAGCCGGCGGCCGCCCGGGTGCTGGTCGACCGGATGGGGGCGAGCCCGGTGCGGCTCGACAACGAGCTCCAACGCCTGGCTCTCTGGGCGGGCGAGGGGGGAGCGGTGAGCGTCGCCGACCTCGACGAGATGATCGCCGACACTTCCGAGGCCGCCGTCTGGTCTCTCTCCGACGCCCTGATCGAAGCCAATGCCCCGGCGGCCCTGCGGATCGGCGAGCAGCTGATCTCCCAGGGCGAGAACGTCACCGGCTTGATCTACGGCCTTGCCTCGCGACTGCGCGGCGCCTGCGCGGCGGCGGCGATGATGGAGGAGGGGATGGCGCCGGCGCAGGTCGAGTCGTCGCTGAAAATGCACCCTTACGCCGCCAAGCAGCTGGTTCGGCGCCTGCGCGACGCCGACCTCGCCGACCTGCGGATGGCCACCGAGGCACTCGCCGACCTCG
>JBFXEM010000203.1:0-4786 GCA_050180135.1 Solirubrobacterales bacterium
CCCGAGGGCGACGCGGAGATGACCGCGCGCCAGGCCCAGCGCCTGCGCCGGCACTCGGACTGGCAGCACGCCAACGATCGCAAGTTCCTCTTCGAGCTGTTGGTGCCGGCGGAGGCCGACCAGCTCGCCGCGGTCGGCGGCGACGGCGCCCGCTACGACGCCGAGCTGCGCCCCGAGTTGATGATCGGCGCGATCGCCGAGCTGCAGGAGGCCGGGATCGAGGCCGACATCTGGAAGATCGAGGGCGTCGACGCGCGCGCCGACGCCGAGCGGATCGCCGCCCAGTGCCGGGCCGGGGGCCGCGACGGCGTCGCCTGCGTCGTGCTCGGCCGCGGCGCCGACGACGCCAAGGTCGACGAGTGGCTGCGCAGCGGCGCCCCGGTGCCCGGCTACGTCGGCTTCGCGATCGGCCGCTCGATCTGGGGCGAGCCGCTGCAGGGCTGGATCGACGGGACCGTCTCCCGCGAGGACGCCGCCGCTCAGATCGCCGACAACTACCTGCGCTTCATCGAGGTCTACACGGCCGCCGTGCCCGGCACCTAGGGCCGCGCCGCCCTCCGTACTGTCCCGACGCGGTAGCGCGCGATTCTCCCGATGTTCGCGGGGGCCGATCCGGTTTGACTGCTCCTGTGGGGTCGAAGGTTCCGCAGCCGAACATGCCTGACTACGAGCGGGCGCGGGGAGAGTTCTCCTGGGAGCGCGAGCGCGCGCGGCTCGGCGGCCTGCCCGGTGGCGCCGTCAACATCGCCCACGAGGCGGTCGACCGGCAGGCCGAGGGTCCGCTGGCCGCGACGGTCGCGATGCGCTTCCTCGGGCGCGGCGGCGGGGTCAGCGAGCTGACCTACGCCGACCTGCGCCGGCAGACCGCCCGCTTCGCCAACGTCCTGCGCTCGCTCGGCGTCGGCCGAGGTGAGCGCGTCTTCGTCCTCGCCGGCCGCATCCCGGAGCTCTACCTGACGGCGCTCGGGACGCTGAAGCGCGGCGCCGTCTTCTCACCCCTGTTCTCCGCCTTCGGGCCGGGTCCGATCGAGCAGCGGCTGCGGGCGGGGGAGGGCCGGGTGCTGGTCACCACGCCCGCCTTGTACCGGCGCAAGGTCGCCGGCCTGCGCGACTCACTGCCGGAGCTCGAGCACGTGCTCCTGGTCGGCGCGGAGGACGAGATCGCCGCGATCCCCGGCACGCTTGATTTCCGCGCCCTGATGGCCGCGGCCAGCGAGGAGAACGAGGTCGAGCCGACCGCCGCCGGGGAGATGGCCCTGCTGCACTTCACCAGCGGCACGACCGGGATGCCGAAGGGCGCCGTGCACGTGCACGAAGCGGTGGTCGCCCACCGCGCCAGCGCCCGCATCGCCCTCGACCTGCGCCCCGGCGACGTCTTCTGGTGCACCGCCGACCCCGGCTGGGTGACCGGCACCTCCTACGGGATCATCGCGCCGCTGGCGCTGGGGGTCACCTGCGTCGTCGACGAAGGCGACTTCGCCGCCGACCGCTGGTACGGGATCCTCCAGGACCACGGCGTCAACGTCTGGTACACGGCGCCGACGGCGCTGCGGATGCTGATGCGGATCGGGGCCGAGGTGGCGGCCGAGTACGAGCTGGGCGCCCTGCGCTTCCTCGCCAGCGTCGGCGAGCCGCTCAGCCCCGACGCCGTGCGCTGGGGCGAGCGGGCGTTCGGGATGCCGATCCACGACAACTGGTGGCAGACGGAGACCGGCGGGATCGTGATTGCCAACTGCCGCTCGACGCCGGTGCGGCCGGGCTCGATGGGGCGCCCGCTGCCGGGGTTCGAGGCCGGCGTGGCGAGGCGCTCGGAGGACGGCGAGCCGGTGCTCGGCGCCGGCGGGGAGCTGGAGCTGGCCGCGGCGGGGGAGGAGGGCGAGCTGGTCCTGCGCCCCGGCTGGCCCTCGATGTTCCGCGGCTATCTCGGCGAGGAGCGGCGCTACCGCCGCTGCTTTGCGGGTGGCTGGTACCGCAGCGGGGACATCGTCCGCTGCGACGAGGACGGCTACTACTGGTTCGTCGGCCGCGGCGACGACCTGATCAAGGCGGCCGGCCACCTGATCGGGCCCTTCGAGGTGGAGACGGCGCTGCGCGAGCACCCTGCCGTCGACGACGCCGCCGTGATCGGCAAGCCCGACCCGGTCGCCGGCGAAGCCGTCAAGGCATTCCTGGCGATGGCGCCGGGGCAGGTCGCCGGCGAGAAGCTGCGGCGCGAGCTGCTCGGCTTCGCCCGCCAGCGGCTCGGGCCGGCCGTCGCCCCGCGCGAGATCGAGTTCGTCGAGGCGGTCCCCCACAACCGCTCCGGCAAGGTGATGCGGCGGCTGCTGAAGGCGCGCGAGCTGGGCCTGCCAGAGGGCGACACCTCGACCCTGGAGCCCACGGCGTGAGCGCCGCCCCGCTGGACCGCGAGCTGGGGCTGGAGCTGCTGCGGCGGATGCTGCTGATCCGGCGCTTCGAGGAGCGCTGCGTCGAGCTCTACAGCGCCGCCAAGATCCGCGGCTTCATGCACCTCTACATCGGCGAGGAGGCGGTCGCCGCCGGGGTGATGGGGGCGCTGGGTCCCGAGGACGCCGTCGTCGCCACCTACCGCGAGCACGGTCACGCCCTGGTGCGGGGGGTGCCGGCGGGCGCGATCATGGCCGAGATGTTCGGGATGGTTCAGGGCTGCTCGCGCGGGCGCGGCGGCTCGATGCACCTCTTCGACGCCGAGCGCCGCTTCTACGGCGGCAACGCGATCGTCGCCGGTGGCCTGCCGGTGGCGGTCGGGCTGGCGCTTGCCGACAAGCTAGCCGGCCGCGAGCGGGTCACCGCCTGCTTCTTCGGCGAGGGCGCGGTCGCCGAGGGCGAGTTCCACGAGTCGATGAACCTCGCCTCGCTCTGGGACCTGCCGGTCCTCTTCTGCTGCGAGAACAACCGCTACGCGATGGGCACCGCGCTCGCCCACCAGGAGGCCGAGACCGGGATCGCGCTGAAGGCGGCCGCCTACGAGATGGCGGCCTGGTCGGTCGACGGGATGGACGCGGCGGCGGTCGCCGAGGCCGCCCGCAAGGCCGCGATCGACGTCCGCGACGGTGGCTCCCCATGCCTGCTCGAGTTCCAGACCTACCGCTTCCGCGCCCACTCGATGTACGACCCCGACGTCTACCGCAGCAAGGAGGAGATCGCCGAGTGGAAGCAGCGCGACCCGATCCCCGCCCTGATCGGGCGCATGGAAGCCGAGGAGATGCTGCGGGAGGGCGGGCTCGAGGAGCTGGAGCGGGCGGTCGCGGCGGAGATCGAGGCGGCGATCGCCTTCGCTGAGGCCGGCACGCCGGAGCCGGTGCAGGAGCTGGCGCGGTTCGTCTACTGGGAGGAGCCGGCGTGAGCGCGGGGGAGGCCGCCACCGCGACCTACCGCGAGGCTGTTCGCGAGGCGATCCGGGAAGCGCTGGGGGCCGACGAGCGCGCCTTCCTGATGGGCGAGGACGTCGGCGCCTACGGCGGCTGCTTCGGCGTCAGCAAGGGGCTCTTGGAGGAGTTCGGCCCGAAGCGGATCCGCGACACGCCGCTCTCGGAGTCGGCCTTCGTCGGGGCCGGCATCGGCGCCGCGCTGGGGGAGATGCGACCGATCGTCGAGGTGATGACGGTCAACTTCGCGCTGCTGGCGCTGGACCAGATCATGAACAACGCGGCGACGATCACCCACATGTCGGGCGGCCAGTTCAAGATCCCGCTGGTGATCCGCACGGTGACCGGCGCCGGGCGCCAGGTGGCCGCACAGCACTCCCACAGCCTCGAGGGCTGGCTCGCCCACATCCCCGGGCTGAAGATGCTGGCGCCGGCAACCGTCGAGGACGCGCGCGGGATGCTGGCCCCGGCGCTGGCCGACCCCAACCCGGTGCTGATCTTCGAGCACGGCGCCCTCTACAACAGCGAGGGCGAGCTGCCCGCCGCCGGCGCCGCGGTCGCGATCGAGGGCGCCGCCGTGCGCCGACCGGGGACCGACGTGACCCTGGTCGCCTACGGGGGCACGCTCGCCAAGGCGCTCGACGCCGCCGAGCAGCTGGCGGCGGAGGGCATCGAGGCCGAGGTCGTCGACCTGCGAGTGCTGCGCCCGCTCGACGACCGCACCGTGGTCGAGTCGGTGACCCGAACGCACCGGGCGGTGATCGTCGACGAGGGCTGGCGCTCGGGCAGCCTGGCGGCGGAGATCAGCGCCAGGATCATGGAGCAGGCCTTCTACGATCTCGACGCCCCGGTCGCCCGCGTCTGCAGCGCCGAGGTTCCGCTGCCCTACGCCCAGCACCTCGAGCAGGCGGCGCTGCCCCAGGCCGAGACGGTGGTCCGCGAGGTGCGGCGGATGGTCGGTGCCGATGGCTGACTTCACGATGCCCTCGCTCGGCGCCGACATGGACGCCGGCACGCTGCTCGAATGGCGCGTCAAGCCCGGCGAGGCGGTCAAGCGCGGCGACATCGTCGCCGTCGTCGACACCAGCAAGGCCGAGATCGAGGTCGAGATCTTCGAGGACGGGGTGATCGGCGAGCTGCTGGTCGAGGAGGGGACCAAGGTGCCGGTCGGCACGCCGCTGGCGACCGTGCGCGCGGCCGGCGGCGAGGGCGCGCCGGAGCCACCGCCCGCGGCCGAGCCACCGCCCGCGGATGCGCCGCCGCCGGCCGAGCCGCCGCCCCCAGCGCCGGCCCCGCCGCGGGAGGACGGCGCCGGCGAGCGCCGGCCCCGCGTCTCGCCGCTGGCGCGGCGCAGCGCCGAGCGGCTCGGCGACGTCCTGGCCGCGATCCCCGGCAGCGGA
>JBFXEM010000204.1:0-2252 GCA_050180135.1 Solirubrobacterales bacterium
CGTGGTCGGCGCCGTGATTCCCTCGCAGACGACCCAGGCCCAGCCCTCGGCCAAGGACGTCAGCGATCTGATCGCCCTGATCGAGGCCGAAGGCGTGGAGGCCGTCTTCCCGGAGAGCTCGCTGAGCGCCAAGGTCGCCGACGCGATCGCCAACCAGACCGGTGCCACGGCCGACTACGAGCTCTACGGCGACACGCTCGGGCCCGAGGGCTCCGCGGGCGCCACCTACCTGGGGATGGAGGCGGCCAACGCCGAGGCGATGGCCAGGGGCTTCAGCGACGGGAGGGTGGGGTGCCGGCTGCGCCCCTGATCGCGGCCAGCCGGCTGGCGCTCGGCTACGCCTCGGGGCCGCCGGTGGTCACCGAGGTCGAGTTCGAGCTGCGCTCCGGTGAGCGCCTGGCTCTGCTGGGCCCCAATGGCGGCGGCAAGACGACGATCCTGCGCGCCCTGCTCGGCGAGCTGGTGCCGCGGGCGGGCGAGCTCCGGGTCGAGGCCTCCTGCGGCTCGGTCCCCCAGACGGAGCGCTCGCGGCTCGACTATCCCGTTTCGGCGCTGGAAGTGGCGGCGATGGGGGCGCTCGCGCGGTTGCCCTGGTGGCGGCGGCCCGGCCGCGAGGCCCGCGAGCAGGCGCGGCAGGCGCTGGCGCGGGTCGGCCTTCTCGAGCTGGCGGACGAGACCTTCGGCCAGCTCTCCGGCGGCCAGCGCCAGCGGGTGTTGATCGCCAGGGCGCTGGTTCAGGACGCGCGCGTCCTGTTGATGGACGAGCCCTTCACCGGCCTCGACCGGCCCGCCTCCGAGCGCCTGGAAGCGCTGATCGCCGACCTCGCCGGCGAAGGCCACGGCATCGTCATGGCTACCCACGATCTCGAGCAGGCGCGGCGCTGGGACTCGGTCCTCTGTGTAAACGGACGCCAGGTGGCCGTCGGGCCACCCGCCGCGGTGCTCGACCTGCCCGTGCTCGAAGCCACCTACGGTGGCGCCATCGTCGAGCTGCCCGACGGCGGCCGCGCCGTCCTCCCGCCCCACCATCACCACCACTAGTGGCCATGTTCGAGCCGTGGACCGAACCGTTCATGCAGAGGGCGATCGCGGAGATGACGCTGCTCGCCCTGGCCGGTGGCGCGATCGGCTGCTGGGTGGTCCTCTACGAGTTCTCCTACGCCGCGGAGTCGCTCGCCCACTCGCTGTTTCCGGGCCTGGTGATCGCCGCGATCGGCGGAATCCCGCTGCTGCTGGGGGCGACGCCGGCGATCGTTCTCGCGGCGCTGGCGATCGCGGTCGCCTCGCGGTTGCCCGGGGTTGGCCGCGACGTCGGCGTCGCCGTCGTCGTCACGACCATGTTCGGGCTCGGCGTGCTGCTGGCGCTCTCGCCCGAGTCACCGCCCGGGATCGAGGGGCTCTTGTTCGGGGACATCCTCGGTCCCAGCGACGGTGACATCGCCGCCGCGGCCGCGCTCGCGCTGGTCGTCGCGGTGGCGCTGCCGTTGCTGCACGGCCGCCTGCTGGCGACCGGTTTCGACCGCGGCGGTGCGCGCGCTCTCGGGCTCTCACCCGCCTTCGCCGAGACGGCGTTGCTGGTGCTGCTGGCGATCGCCACCGTGGTTGCCGTCCAGGGACTCGGCAACCTCCTCGTCGTCGCCGTCTTCGTCGGGCCGGCGGCCACCGCCCGCAACCTCACCGACCGGATCGGGCCGATGATCGCCGTTGCGGCCGCCACCGCCGTGCTCGCCGGACTCGCCGGCCTCTACCTCTCCTACTACGCCGGTACCGCCGGCGGTGCCTCGGTTGCCCTCGCCATCGTCGCCCTCTACCTGCTCTCGCTGCCGGTCGGCCGAAAAGCGGCCCATATCGGACGTTTCCGGTCGACCGAGGGCTACGATCACTGAGATGGCAACTACCACGGACACCGATTGGGCGGGACACGCGCTGGAGGCCCTGCAGCAGGCGGGCCACCGCCGTGGGGGCGCCCGCACCGCGGTGGTCGAAGCGCTCGCCGGCCACGACTGCGCCGTGACCGCGATCGAACTCGACGACGAGCTGCGGCGCCGCAAGCCGGCCGTCGCCCGCGCCAGCGTCTACCGCGCCCTCGAGCAGCTCGAGGAGCTCGGCCTGGTGCGCCGGCTCGAGGTCTGCCGCGGCACCGCCGGATACGAGCGCGTCGACCCCGCCGGCCACCATCACCACCACGCGATCTGCCGCGACTGCGGCCGCATGGTCCCCTTCGAGGACCGCTCGCTGGAGCAGGCGATCGG
>JBFXEM010000204.1:2352-4777 GCA_050180135.1 Solirubrobacterales bacterium
CCCTCGTACCAGCCGGGCGCTCCCCACATCTCGAAGTGGAGGTGGCAGCCCTGGGCGTCGCCGGTGTCGCCGACAAGCCCGATCGGCTGGCCGGTGCGCACGGTTTCACCCTCTTTCAGCGGCGAGGGTTCTGCCAGGTGCATGTAGGCGAAGTCGTTGGGGGTGCCCTTGCCGTCGATGACGATGTAGTTGCCGGCGTTGCCGTCGTAGCGGTTGTACTGGACCCGGCCGCCACGGGCGGCGACCAGGGGGAGGCCGCAGGCGGCCATCACGTCTTGGCCCTGATGGGTGTGGCCCGAGCGGCCGGCGCCGAAGCGGCCTGCGGCGCCGCCGTAGTCGTGGGCGCCGAGGATCGGGAAGGTGTAGCCGTAGAGGGTGAAGCCAAGGCTCACCGTCGTCGAGGCGGTCGCCTTGCGCGCGGCCGGGGCGGGCGTCTGCGGGCTGATCCGGAACGAGTACTTGCCGTTGCGCGCGGGCTTGCCTTCGTTGGTCGTTCCGTCCCAGCGGATCGTGTAGGGGACGTTGGGGGCGACGTCCTCGAGGTAGAAGGTGCGGACGACTTCGGCCGCCTTGTTGACGACGTCGACGCGGATGTCGTTCTGGGGCTGCGGGCTCCCGATCGTGAAGCTCAGCCGCGGGTAGCGGTAGCCGAAGTAGAAGGACTTGCGCGGCTTGGTTTCGGCCGCGACCAGGGTCAGGGTTCCGGCGCTGGGCGCCGTCGAAGGGGCGCCGGAGCCGCTGCCCGGTGGGGGTGGGCTGCCGCTTGGGGTGGGGGCGCCGCCCGTCGCCGCGAGGGCCGAGCCGCCGCCGCAGATCAGCAGCGCGAGCGCCGCCAATATCCAGATCTTCCCGGCCGTCCCCGGCCGGATTCTTGCCTTGCGCACCGCTGGCCCTCTCTTTCGATCGCCTGCGGAGTTAGCTGTCGGGCTCGCGCTGAAAGAGATGCGCTACGGACTACTGTTTCGTCCGATTCGCCCCTGGGACCTGCCTCGATCCCTGCGGGTCCTCCGCTCCCTTTTGGACGCCCAAAAAGGATTCGGCATTGCTGGCGCGGCAGTATAGACGCCGAGATGGCTATCATCCGCCGGCCGCGCTGGTTCGTCCGCGCGGTTTTTGCGCGATAAGACCTTCCATGAAGACCTACGTAGCCAACTCCGAGAACCGCCAGCGCGACTGGTACGTCGTCGACGCCGAGGGCAAGACCCTGGGTCGGCTGGCCACTCAGATCGCCGACGCCCTGCGTGGAAAGCGCAAGCCGGAGTACACGCCGCACGTCGATACCGGCGATTTCATCGTCGTCGTCAACGCGGAGAAGATCCGGGTCACCGGCAACAAGCTGGAGCAGAAGACCTACTGGCGGCACAGCGGTTACCCGGGCGGAATCAAGTCGCGGACGCTGGCCGAGATGCTCGAGCGCCGTCCCGAGGAAGTGATCCGCAAGGCGGTCAAGGGAATGCTGCCGCGCAACCGGCTCGCCCGTCAGCAGCTGACCAAGCTCAAGGTCTACGCCGGGCCCGAGCACCCGCACGAGGCGCAGCAGCCCAAACCTATGGAGACCAACTGACTTTGATGGCAGACGACGAGAAAGCTTTGGACGAGTACAGCGAGCCCAGCGCGGAGGTGCCCGAGGAGCCCAGCGCGGAGGAGGCCGCCGAGAGCGCCGACCCCGCCCCCGTAGCCGAGGAGCAGGGCGATAACGACGCCTCCGCCGACGAGGCCGCCGCCGAGCAGATCTCCGACGAGCCCGTCGCCGAGGAAGCTCCCGCCGAGGAGCCCGCGGCCGAGGAGGCCCCCGCCGAGGAGCCCGTCGCCGAGGAGAAGAAGAAGGACGTGATCCCCGGCGCCGACCTCGAGCCGATCCTGGTCGAGGCCGACGGCCCCGCTCTCAGCGCCGAGGAGAAAGCGGCGCTGGAAGCCGAGGAAGAGGAGAAAGCGCGCCGCGAGGCCGCCCTCACCGCCGACGACGCCGATGACGACGCTGCCGCCAGCCGCGCTCCGGCCAAGATGGAGAGCGGTTCCCGCTTCCTCGCCACCGGCAAGCGCAAGCGCTCGATCGCCCGTGTGACCTTGGTCCCGGGCGACGGCAAGATCGAGATCAACAAGCGCAGCATCGAGGAGTTCTTCCCCCGTCCCCTGCACCAGACGATGGCGCGCCAGCCCCTCACCGTCTCCGGTTACGAGGGCAACGTCGACGTCCGCGTCCGCGTCCACGGCGGCGGCATCAGCGGCCAGGCCGGCGCGATCCGGCACGGGATCGCCCGCGCGTTGACCGAGATCGATCCCGAGCTGCGCGGCGACCTCAAGCGCCGTGGCTTCCTCACCCGTGATGCCCGCGTCAAGGAGCGTCGCAAGGCTGGGTTCAAGAAGGCCCGCAAGAAGCCGCAGTTCTCGAAGCGCTGAGGCAGCTGCAAGCCTTCGCCTGGCG
>JBFXEM010000205.1:0-4777 GCA_050180135.1 Solirubrobacterales bacterium
GGACGGCAACATCCAGGTCGCGGTCGACGCGGTCCGCGCCGCCGCCGCCTCGCACGCCTTCGCCGGGATCGACGACGCCGGCCAGCCGGCGATCCTGCACACGACCGGCAACCCCGACTGCCACGTCATTCTCCGCGGCGGTCACGGCCAGCCCAACTACTACGTGTCCGACGTCGAGGACGCGCTGGTCACGCTCGGCGTCGCCGGGCTGCCGGAGCGGCTGGTGATCGACGCCTCCCACGACAACAGCGGCAAGGACCCCGAGAAGCAGGTTTTCGCGGCCGGTGAAATCGCCGACCAGATCGCCGACGGCAACAAGGCGATCATCGGGGTGATGCTGGAGTCGTTCCTGAAGGAGGGGCGCCAGGACATCGGCGACGGCAGCGGCCTCGCCTACGGCCAGTCGGTGACCGATGCCTGCATTGACTGGGAGGACACGGTCGGGGTGCTCGAGCGGTTCGCCTCGGCGGTCGAGGCGCGCCGCAGTTGAGCGAGGCTCCCAAGCTCGCGGTCCTCGGGGTGGGCCTGATCGGAGGCTCGATCGGGCTCGCCGCGCGGCAACGGCTCGGGGCCGAGGTGGTCGGCGCCAGCCGCAGCCCGGAGACCGTGGCGCGGGCGCGGGAGCTGGGCGCGATCGACCGCGGCGCCGGCTCGGTCGCCGAGGCCTGCGAGGGGGCCGATGTCGTCTTCTGCGCCGGCCCGGTCGGCCTGCTCCCCGCCCAGGTCGCCGAGGCCCTGGCGGCCTCGGGGCCGGACACCGTCGTCACCGACGTCGGCTCGACCAAGGGCGAGCTGGTCGCTGCCCGCGGCGAGGACGAGCGCTTCATCGGCGGCCACCCGCTGGCGGGGGCGGAGACGGCCGGGGTCGAGAACGCTCGCGCCGATCTCTTCGAGGGCGCCCGCTGGTACCTGACCCCGACAGAGCGCTCCAGCGGCCTCCTCTACGACCGCCTGCAGCGGACTCTGACGGGGCTCGGCGCCCGCCCGCTGGCGATCGACCCGCACGCCCACGACCGGATGATGGCGACGGTCAGCCACCTCCCGCACGTGGTCGCCAACGCGCTCGTCGCCGAGGCGGCGGAGTCGCTTACCCGCGACTCCGAGCGGCTGCCCGACATCGGGCCGAGCTTCCGCGACACGACCCGGGTCGCCGGCTCCAATCCGGAGGTCTGGGCCGACATCTTCACCAGCAACCACGAGGCCGTCGCCGACGCGGTCGGGTCGGTGGCGCGCCGGCTCGACGAGGCGGCGGCGCTGATCCGCTCCGGCGACCGCGACGCGCTCGCCGCCTGGCATACCGCCGCCGGCGAGGACCGCCGCCGCCTGCTCGAGTCCGAGCTCAGCGCCGGACCGCTGCGTGAGCTGCGGATCGTCGTCGCCAACCGCCCCGGCACGATCGCCGAGCTGGCGCTGGCGCTGGGCGAGGCCGGCGTCAACATCGAGGACATGGCGCTCTACCCGACGCCGGACATGACCTCGGGCGCGGTCACTCTCTGGGTCGCCGGCGACGAGCAGGCGACCAGGGCCGAGCAGCTGGTCCGCGCGCTCGGGCACACCGTCACCGTCCTCGGCGCCGAGTAGAGCCGCGCTGTGTCCGTCGTCCGCTTCGAGCCGTCGGGACCGCTGCGCGGCTCGCTGCGCCCCCCGTCGGACAAGTCGATCTCCCACCGGGCGGCACTGATCGCGGCGATGGGGGAGGGGACGACGACGATCGAGGGCTACCTCGACGCCGCCGACACCCACTCGACCCTGGCCGCGGTGGCGGACCTGGGAGCGGAAGTTGGGAGCGTGACGACGTCCGTGTCGGCGCCGACCGGGTCCTCGCTCGCCGCCGAGGGGCTGGCGCGCCCGCCGGCGATCCGCATTCGCGGCGTCGGCCTGCGCGGCCCGCGCCCAGTGTCGATCGACGTCGGCAACGCGGGCACCCTGCTGCGGCTGCTGCCGGGCTGGCTGGCGGGGCAGGAGATCGGCGAGTGGACGCTCGACGGCGACGACTCGATCCGCAAGCGGCCGGTCGACCGGATCGCCGTGCCGCTGCGCGCGATGGGCGCCAGGCTCAGCGCCCGCGAGGAGCGGCTGCCGCCGCTGCGGGTCGAGGCGGCGCCCCTGCACGGGATCACCTACGAGATGCCGATTGCCAGCGCCCAGGTCAAGTCGTGCATCCTCTTTGCAGGGCTTCTGGCCGAGGGCGAGACCGCCGTGGTGGAGATCCACCCGAGCCGGGACCACACCGAGCGGATGCTCGCCGCGGCCGGGGCGGAGGTCGGCGGCGAGGCCGGCAAGGTGGCGATCAAGCCGGCGACGCGGCTGGAACCGGGAGAGATCGCGGTCCCCGCCGACATCTCCTCCGCCGCCTTCTTCATCGTCGCGGCGCTGCTGGTCGCCGACAGCGAGGTGGTCCTGGAGGATGTCGGCGTGAACCCGACCCGGACCGGGTTGCTGGCGATCCTCGAGCGCATGGGCGCCGCGATCGAAGTCGAGCCGACGGGCGAGCGCGGCGGCGAGCCGACCGCACGGCTGCGGGTGAGGCCGGCGCCGCTGCGCGGGACCGAGGTCGGCGGGGCCGAGGTGCCGCTGGCGATCGACGAGCTGCCGCTGGTCGCGCTCGCCGCCTGCTTCGCAGAGGGGACGACGACGATCCGCGACGCCGCCGAGCTGCGTCGCAAGGAGTCCGACCGGGTCGAGACCGTCTGCGCCGCTCTCACCGCACTCGGGGGCGAGGTCGAGCCGACCGCCGACGGGATGGTCGTGACCGGCGGCGGCGGTCTGCGCGGCGGCACCGTCAGCTCGCACGGCGACCACCGGATCGCGATGCTCGGCGCCGTCGCCGGCCTCGCCTCCCGCGAGGGGGTCGAGGTGGACGGGATTGAGGCCGCCGCGGTCAGCTACCCCGGCTTCGAGGACGACCTCGGCTCGCTGCTCGGCGCCGGCCTCTGAAGCTGGCCGACGCGATGCGGGCCGCCGCCCCGGCGAGCCGCCGGGGCTCCTATCTCCATACATTGGACCGATGGTCATCGCAATCGACGGTCCCGCCGGGGCCGGCAAGTCCACGGTCGCCCGCGCCGTCGCCGCCGAGCTCGGCATCACCTACCTCGACTCCGGGGCGATGTACCGCTGCGTGGCCCTGGCCGCGGTCGAGGCGGGCGCCGACCTCGACGACGGCGAGGCACTGGCGCAGCTGGCGGCGGGGATGGAGATCGAGCTGGACGGGCGCCGCGCCCTGCTCGGCGAGCGCGACGTCAGCGCCGCGATCCGCGAGCCACGGGTCACCGCCGCCGCCTCGCGGGTCTCGGTCCACCCGGGCGTGCGCGAGGCGATGGTGGCGCGCCAGCAGCAGCTGATCGCCCTCGCCGACTACGTCGCCGAGGGCCGCGACATCGGCACCGTGGTCAGCCCCGACGCCCCGCTGAAGGTCTTCCTCACCGCCTCCGAGCAGGAGCGCGCGCGTCGCCGTGCCGCCGAGACCGGCGATGACTTCGAATCGGTGCTCGACGCCCAGCGCCGTCGCGACGCCCGCGACAGCGAGCGCGAGCACGGCGCCCTGCGCGCCGCCGCGGACGCGGTCGAGCTCGACACCACCGGGCTCGGCCTCGAAGAGGTCGTCGGCCGGGTCGTGGCGCTGGCCAAGGATCGGGGCCTCGCGTGAACCGCCTGCCGCTGGTCGCCGTGGTCGGCTTCCCGAACGTCGGCAAGAGCACCCTCGTCAACCGCCTGGTCGGCGGCACCGAGGCGGTTACCGCGGCCGAGCCGGGCGTGACCCGTGACCGCAAGCGGCTGGAGACCGAGTGGAACGGGGTCGCCTTCGAGCTGATCGACACCGGCGGCATCGACCTCGAGGACGAGGCCGAGCTGGCCCGCGACGTGCAGGCGCAGGCGCGCCTGGCGATCGCCGAGGCCGACGCGGTGCTGATGGTGGTCGACGGCCGCGCCGGCCTGCGCGCCGGCGACGCCGACCTCGCCAAGACCCTGCGCGGCGGTGGGGTCCCGGTGATCGTCGCCGTCAACAAAGCCGACCGTCCCAACGACTACGCCGTGACCGCCGAGTTCCACGCGCTCGGGCTGGGCGAGCCGCTGGCGGTCTCGGCCACCCACGGGCTCGGCGCCGGCGACCTGCTCGACGCGATCGTCGTCGCGCTGGGCGAGCGCGAGCCGCGCCCGCCCGAGCCCGACGCGGTCCGCATCGCCGTGATCGGTCGCCCCAACGTCGGCAAGTCCTCGCTCGTCAACGCCTTCCTCGGCTCCGACCGGGTGATCGTCTCCGACATCGCCGGCACCACCCGCGACACGATCGACACCGAGCTCGAGGTCGACGGGCGGCGGGTGATCCTGGTCGACACCGCCGGCCTGCGGCGGCGCTCCAAGGTCGCCGGCACGATCGACTACTACGCGCAGCTGCGCTCCGAACGGGCGGTCGACCGCGCGGACGTAGCGCTGGTCGTCTGCGACGCCGGGGAGGGCGTCACCTCCGAGGACCTGCGGGTCGCCGAGATGGCGATGAAAGGCGGCTGCGCGACGCTGCTGGTGATGAACAAGTGGGACCTGACCGAGACCGACATCGACGACGCTCGCGCCCGGGTCGCCCGCAAGCTGCGGCTGCGCCCGGCGGTGATCACCTGCTCGGCCACCCGCGGGCGCAACGTGGCGGCGCTGCTGCCGCGGGCGCTGCAGCTCGCCGACCGCGCCGGCGAGCGCATCCCCACCCCGGATCTGAACCGCTTCGTCAGCGCCGTGGTCGCGAAAACGCCGCCGCCGGCCCGTCGCGGTCGCCGCCTGAAGA
>JBFXEM010000206.1:0-4775 GCA_050180135.1 Solirubrobacterales bacterium
GCCGCTGGCGGCCGCGAGGACGGCGGTGGCGATCGTGCCGCCGAGCCGCTCGCCGGCGGGGGAGCCGTCGAACTTGCCGAGGAAGCTCTTGCGCGAGGTGCCGACCACCAGCGGCCTGCCGAGCTCGGCCAGCTGCGGCAGCCGCCGCAGCAGCTCGAGGTTGTGCTCGGCGGTCTTGCCGAACCCGATTCCGGGGTCGAGCCAGATCCGCTCGGGGCCGATGCCAGCGGCCACGGCGACCTCCAGGCGGGCGCTCAGGAAGTCTGTCACCTCGGCTACGACGTCGTCGTAGCTGGGCGCGTCCTGCATCGTCCGCGGGTCGCCGCGCATGTGCATCAGGACCACGGTGGCGCCTCGCTCGGCGCAGAGCTCCGCCATCTCCGAGTCGCCGCGGAGGGCGGTGACGTCGTTGACGATCGCCGCGCCGGCGTCGAGTGCCGCCGCGGCCACGCCGCTCTTGGAGGTGTCGATCGAAACGGTCGCCCCATCCCCCGCGAGCGCCTCGACCACCGGCAGCACCCGTGCCAACTCCTCGGCTTCAGGCACCGGCTTGGACCCGGGCCGAGTCGATTCGCCACCGACGTCGAGGATCGCCGCCCCCTGGTCGGCCAATTCACGCCCGTGCGCGATCGCGGCGTCGGGATCGAGGAACAGCCCACCGTCTGAAAACGAGTCGGGGGTGACGTTGACGACCCCCATCAGCCGCGGAGCCATCGGCAACTCAGGCGACGCGAGCTAGCTCGCGTCGCCGCCCGCAAATCCTGGCCTGGGCCGAGGATTCGTTCGGGCGGGGTCTCTCTGGGGGCGCTCTTCGGCTTCGGGCTCGGGATCGCTCGACTCCGGCTCCTCCTCGTCGACGAACACTTCGGCCTCGGATTTGCCTTCGAGCAGAGCCACGAACTGGTCGGCGTCGATCGTCTCGCGGGTCAGCAGCAGTTTCGAGATCCGGTCGAGGTCGTCGTGGTTTTCGTTCAGCAGTTTGCGCGCGGTCTGGTGGGCGCTCTCGACGATGCGGCGGATCTCGTCATCGATCTCGCGGGCGATCTCGTCGGAGTAGTCCGGTTCGGAGGAGAACTCGCGGCCGAGGAACGGCTGGCCGCGGTCGTGGCCGAACACGCGCGGGCCGAGGCGCTCGGACATCCCGAACCGCATCACCATCTGCTTCGCCGTCTCGGTCACCTTTTCGAGGTCGTTGGAGGCGCCGGTGGTGATCTCTCCGAAGATGATCTCCTCGGCCGCGCGGCCACCCAGGGTCATCGCCATCGTGTCGGTCAGCTCGGCTCGGGTGGTGAGGAACTTGTCCTCGGTCGGCAGGCTGATCGTGTAGCCGAGCGCCTGGCCGCGGCTGATGATCGAGATCTTGTGGACCGGGTCGGTGTTCTCCAGCAGGTGGCCGACGATCGCGTGGCCCATCTCATGGTAGGCGGTGATCAGTCGCTCCTTCTCGCTCATCACACGGGTTTTCTTCTCGGGGCCGGCGATCACACGCATGATCCCCTCCTCGAGCTCCTTCATCGTGATCTCGCGACTGCCGGAGCGGGCGGTCAGCAGCGCCGCCTCGTTGATCAGGTTGGCGAGGTCGGCACCGGTGAAACCGGGGGTCTGGCCGGCCAGCGTGTCGAGGTCGATTTCCCGGCCCAGCGGCTTGCCGCGGGTGTGGACCTCGAGGATCCGTTTGCGGCCCTTGCGGTCGGGGCGATCGACGACGACCTGGCGGTCGAAGCGGCCGGGCCGCAGCAGCGCCGGGTCGAGGATGTCGGGCCGGTTGGTGGCCGCGATCAAGATGATGTTGTCCTTCATCTCGAACCCGTCCATCTCGACCAGCAGCTGGTTCAGGGTCTGCTCGCGCTCGTCGTGGCCGCCGCCCATGCCGGCGCCGCGGTGGCGGCCGACGGCGTCGATCTCGTCCATGAAGATGATGCAGGGCGAGTTCTGCTTGGCCTGCTCGAAGAGGTCGCGCACGCGGCTGGCGCCGACGCCGACGAACATCTCGACGAAGTCCGAGCCGGAGATCGAGAAGAAGGGCACGCCCGCCTCGCCGGCGACGGCACGGGCGAGCAGGGTCTTGCCGGTGCCGGGAGGTCCGTACAGCAGAACGCCCTTGGGGATGCGAGCACCGAGCGCCTGGAATTTCTTCGGGTTCTCGAGGAATTCCTTGATCTCCCCCAGCTCCTGCACCGCCTCGTCGACGCCGGCGACGTCGCGGAAGGTGATTTTCGGCGCGTCGACCGACATCCGCTTCGCTTTCGATTTGCCGAAGTTCATCACCCGCGAGCCGCCGCCTTGCATCTGGTTCATCAGGAAGATCCAGAAGCCGAGGAAGAGCACGAACGGGAGGATGTAGGTGAGCAGCGAGAGCAGCCCCGAGCCACCCGTCCCGTGCACCTTGGTCTTGACGTCGTTCTTTTCGAGCTGGGAGATCAGCGCCGCTTCGGCGTCGGGCGGGTAGCCGGTTGAGAAGCTTTCGCCGTTCGCTTTCTTGACGTCGAGGGTTTTGTCCTTGACGTTGACCGAGACTTCGTCGATCCGGCCGGCGTCGATCAGGCCCGTCTGGGCCTGGATCAGTTCGTTGTAGGGCGGAGCTTCAGGACCGGAGTCCTGCGTGATCACGCGCTGCGCGATGAACGCCAGGATGACGACGAGCAGGATCGGAAAAGCCGCGCTTTTGAAAAACCGCCTCAAGGGTAAAAATCAGCGTACCAGGGCGGTTTTCCCGCCTAGTCCTCCAGCGCGGCGACGTAATCGAGGTTGCGGTAGTGCTGCGCGTGGTCGAGTCCGTAGCCGATCGCGAACCGGTTGGGGATCTCGAAGCCGACGTAGCGGGGCGAGAGATCGACCCGCAGCCGCTCCGGCTTGGTCAGCAGCGCGCAGACCTCGAGCGAGGCCGGATTGCGGGCCCGCAGGTTCCGCATCAGATAGTGGAGGGTCAATCCGGAGTCGATGATGTCCTCGACGATCAGCACGTGGCGACCCTCGATCGGGGCGTCGAGATCCTTGAGGATCCGGACCACGCCCGAGGAGTCGGTCTGCGAGCCGTAACTGGAGACCGCCATGAAGTCGATCTCGCAGGGGACGTCGATGTGTCGCATCAGGTCGGCGAGGAAGAGGACCGCGCCCTTGAGAACGCCGACCATGAAGAGCTCGCGACCGGCGTAGTCGCGACTCACCTCGGCGCCCAGTTCGACGACCCGCCGCTGCAGTTCGTCCCTGGCTACCAGCGTCTCGCCGATCCCGCGCTCGCTCACTGGTGGCAGTCTAGATATTTGGCCGTCGGCCCGGCGGCGGGGTCAACCGCGCTCGGCACGCAGCAGGCCGCGCTCGGCGACGGCGCGGACGCCGCTGCCGAGATCGAGCATCGCGGTGCCGGTGCGGCGCAGGCCCGCAACCTCCTCGGCGTGACGAGCGGCGCCAGCGACGGGCCGACCGGCGGCGCCGTCGGCAAGCCGCTGCACGACCAGGCGCCGCAGCGCCGGCGGTAGCTGCCCGAGTCGCTCCAGGGTGATCGTGCGCCGCGGCGAGGCGCCGGAACCGTCGAGCTCGGCGTCGACGAGGGCGTCGAGGACCTCGGCCTCGTCGCGCAGCAGCGCCGCCGTGCGCAGCACGTTCGCAGCCGCCGCCGGGTGCACCCTCTCCAGCTCCGGCAGCAGTCCGTGGCGGATGCGGTTGCGGGCGAAGGCGGTGTCGGCGTTGCTGGCGTCCTCGCGCCAGGCGAGGCCGCGCCCTTCGCAGTAAGCGGTGATCTCGGCACGGGTGGTGGCGAGCAGCGGCCGCGCGAGACGACCGTCGTGGGGCCGCATCCCGAGCAGGGCGCGGCGGCTCGGTGAGGAGGCGAGCCGATAGAGGATCGTCTCGACCTGGTCGTCGGCGGTGTGCCCGGTGACGATCGTCGCTCCTTGCGCCTCGGCCAGCCGGGCCGCCGCCGCGTAGCGGTTGTCGCGAGCCCAGGCCTGCAGGTTGCCGGGGCCCTCGGGCCGGCGCGGGCGCTCGACCTCGAGCTCGACCGCGAGCCGCTCGCAGAGCTCGATACAGTGGCGCTCGTCCGCCTCCGAGCTCTCGCGCAGCCCGTAGTTGACGTGCAGGGCACTGACCTCCTCGGGGCCACGGGCGCGGACCGCGAGATCGAGCATGCAGACTGAGTCGCGGCCACCCGAGAGCATCGCCACGAGCGGCGCCGGCGGCGCGATCAACCCGTCCCTGAGGACCCGCTCGAGCAGTTCATCGGCGTCCACGGCTTGAGTCTAGGAGTGCTCAGCCGGCGGCGCGGACGACGAACAGGTCGGTCGGCACAGGGAAGCCCTTGAGGCTGACCTGGCCGATCGGCTCCAGCTCCAACTGGTCGCGCTCGGAAATCGCGTCAGCGACCCGGTCGGTGACCAGGACCTCACCGGCGAGGGCACGGTTGACGACCCGGTGCGCGAGGTTGACCTGGCTGCCGAAGTAGTCGCCGTCGCGGTAGACGGCGTCACCGCTGTGGATGCCGACCCGGGGCTGCGGCCGCCGTGAGAAGCGCCCGAGGAAGTCGACCGCCCACTCGGTCAGCGACGCCGCGTCGGGGGAAACGACCATCACCTCGTCGCCGATCGTCTTCACGATCGTCGCCTCGCGCGGCAGCGTTTCCTCAACCGTGGCGACGAAGTTCTCGATCACGTCGAGCGCCTCGATGTCCCCCTCCTCCTCGGTGTAGCGGGTGAAGCCGGTGAGGTCGATGAAGCAGAGGGTGACGTTGACCTGGCCGAGCTCGATCTCGGCGGTGTCGGCGCCGGGTTCGGACTCCA
>JBFXEM010000207.1:0-4751 GCA_050180135.1 Solirubrobacterales bacterium
ACAAACTCGACAGCACCCCGCTCACCTCCCGGTGGGTTCCAGCCCGATCAGGTCGAAGTAGCCGATCAGGAAGAGCCGTTTGCCGTCGGAGATCATCGGCGTGTAGCCGGCCTGCTTGATCTCGAAAGTCTTCTTGTGGGTGAGCACGTCGATCCCGATCGTGCGGTCGGCTTCGAAGCTGGAGGTGTAGACGGTGTGCCCGATCACCGCCGCCGTGCCCGGGATCGGCCCGCCGACCGCGTAGCGCCAGCGCACCTTGCCGCTCTTCGCGTCGAGCGCGTAGAAGGTCCCGTCTTCGGAGCCGATGTAGACCGTCGCCGGCGTGCCCGGCACTTCCGCGATCGCCGGTGAGCCGTAGACCGCGCCGCCGGTCGGGAAGGTCCACTCGACCTTGCCGCTCTTCTCGTCGAAGGCGTAGACGGTGCCGTCGTCCCGCGCCGCGTAGACCTTGCCGAACCCGATCGCGGGGGAGGAGAAGAAGCCGCCGCGACCGTACGGAGCCACCTCGCTCGTGTTCGTGCGCCAGGCGACCTCGCCGCTGCCGGCGTCGAGCGCGAACATCGTGCTCGCGTAGTCGGCGACGAAGATGCGGCCGTCGTGGAAGCTCGGGCTGGCTTTCACCGCCGCCGGCGCGTCGAAGCGCCAGCGCGTCTTCCCGTCCTCGGTCGAGACCGCCAGCACCCCCTTCGTGTTGGTGCCGAAGTAGAGCGTTTCCCCGACCGGCAGCGGCGAGGATTCCAGCGGCGTCTGCAGCTTGCGCACCCAGACTTTGCCCCCGTTCGCCGCGTCCCCGGCCGCCACGTAGCCGTCGAGCAGCGTGCCGAAGACCCGCCCCCGGTGGTACACGGGCGCGGTCACGTCGAGCTGGTGCCCCTTGTCGCTCGGCCGCAGGTTCACTTCCCACAGCACCTTGCGATCGCGCAGCCGCACCGCCTTGCCGTTGCCGTACTTGTTGACCACGTAGGCGACCCCGCCCGCGATCGCCGGCGGGAACTCGATCAGCGCGTGCGTGTTGATCGACCACGCCTCCCGCAACGGCGGATCGAGCACCTTGTCCTCGGAGGGCAGGTAGTGCGTCCGTTCCGGCACCCGCCCGAAGAACGGCCAGTCGACGTAGCCCGGCGCGCTCTTGGCGCCGCCCCCCGACCCGTCCCCGGCTTCGGAGTCCCCGCCCGAGCCTCCGCACCCGCCCAGCGCCAAGGCGAAGGCCACCAGCGCCACGCCGGCGAGCAGAGCAAACCGCTTGAAACGAGGGTAAACGCGCATCTCTGAGAAGAGCGGCGGACGGGAATCGAACCCGCGTCATCAGCTTGGAAGGCTGAGGCTCTACCGTTGAGCTACCGCCGCGCGAAAGGGGAGGGTAGCCGCCTTTTCCCCAATCCGGCAGAATGCACCTTCACCCCACGGGGAGTGGCGCAGTCTGGTAGCGCACTCGGCTGGGGGCCGAGCGGTCGCAGGTTCAAATCCTGTCTCCCCGATGCAGACAATAAGTTCCGGCCCGTTTGCCATCATCCGTCCCATGGCGGACTCGGTAGCAGAGACAGAACTGAAGGTCATCGAGACACCGATGATCGAGAGGCGGATCTATGTGATCCGCGAACGGCAGGTGATGCTCGACGAGGACCTCGCGGACCTCTACGGCGTGGAGACGAAGCGGCTGATCGAGCAGGTGAAGCGAAATCTCGAACGCTTCCCGGAAGACTTCATGTTCCAACTCGATCATGAGGAGACTGCGGCTTTGAGGTCGCAATCTGCGACCTCAAACACCGGGCGGGGCGGAAGACGCTATTCCCCCTACGTATTCACCGAGCAAGGGGTAGCCATGCTCTCCTCGGTCCTGCGGAGCAAGACGGCGATCGCAGTAAACATCGAGGTTATGCGCGCCTTCGTCGAGTTGCGGCGGGTCGCTAGTTCCTACGCCGTGCTCGAGGAAAGGCTCGAACTGGTCGAACGAGGGATGGGTGAGCACGACGAGCAGCTGCGACAGATCTTCGATGCTCTCCGCCAGTTGATCTCTCCGCGCACACAGCCAAAGCACCCAGTTGGCTTCAGGATTAGGGACGAGTAGTCGCGGCCGGGGCTAGTCAGATTGCTTCCGCGTTTTCGGATTCTTATAGCCCTTGAGCAACTCGCTCGATTACGGCACCTGCAAATGCGCCTGAAGCGTCCCGCTCTCGTCGCGGATTCGGATCGCACAGGTGTAGTCCTCGACCGCTCCGGCCTCTGCGATCGCCCGCAATCGTTTCTGCATCCGCTTTGCTGAACGGACTTCATGTTCCAGCTGACGACCGCCGAGACGGAGGCTTTGAGATCACAAATTGTGATCTCAAATGAGGGGCGGGGCGGGCGCCGCTATTCGCCCTACGTCTTTACTGAGCAGGGAGTGGCGATGCTCTCCGGCGTGCTCCGAAGCGATCGGGCCATCGCGGTGAACATCGAGATCAGGCGCGCAGTTGTCGAGCTGCGCCGCGCTGCTGGCTCCTTTGATGCATTGCAAAAGCGCCTCGATCAGCTTGAACTCGACATCGGGGCGCGTCTGAGCGAGCACGACGACCAGCTTCGCCAGATCTTCGAGCCGCTGCGACAGCTGATCGAACCCCCGGTCCCACCGAGACGACCGATCGGGTTCAGGGTTCGCGACGGCGACAATTTGGGGGGCTGTCCAGCGCCTTGCCGCGGTTCAAATACCGTCCGGTCAAGCCGATTTCTTCAGAGCCGGCGTGGGAAGCGGGATCGCGCGCAGGCTACACGGCCGCGACCAGGTGGGTCGGAGTGCGCCGCTGAGTCAGCTACACCGGCACTGGGAACGCCACCCTTGCCGTCCTGGATCTCCCAGACGTGCCGGCGAGTCGCTGGACCTCCCGGTCGCGCTTTGCCTCCGTCGCGCCTCCGCGCTTTGTGACCTCGCCGACCTTGCGCCATTCGGGACGGTTCAGTTGGACGGCGGAATCGCGCAGCGGTAGAACAAGGTGCCCCCGGCCGCGCTGGCCGAGATATTCACCGACGGGACACCGCCGCTGGTCCAGGCGGCGACGCCCGTCCCGGAGATCGTCCCGTCCGCAATGTAGAGCGGCTCGGTCCACTCGTAGTTCTGCGGCGACGAGTAGGCCTGCAGCCCAAACACGATTGCCTCCCCTTGAAGCGGCAGGCGGCGACCCGCTTCGGCGCAGCTCCGGGCTGCCGCTTGATAGGTCGCCGCGGGTCGCAGCGACTTCTCCACGCAGGTCCCTACCGACAGTTGCGTGCCGGCCGGGCACTGCGGCTTCGAGACGTTCACCAGTTGCGCCGCCGACATGCCTTCGAGCGCTTGCGAGTTGTCCGCCCGGGCTGCGGTCGGAACAATTCCCAGGGTCGACTCGTTGATGTCGCCTCCAGTCAATGAGTTGTCCTTCACTTTTGCGGCGGTCACCGCGTTCTTCTTCAACTGCCTGGATCCGACGCTGTTCTTTGCGAGCTGGCTGGCGGCAAGTGCGCTGCCGCCAGCGATCACGAGGAAGACGGCGATCGAGGACATCACGTTTGCGTAGGTAAGCCGCTTTCGGAACTGTCTCACGCGTTTTTCCTTTCGGGCATGGGAGTCGCGGGACGGCATGCGGGCCGCAGGCGAACGCTATCCGGATCGGAGATTCCGGCCAAGCGATCTCAGATCTCTTGCAAAGCCACCTGGCGGATGAAAGGGTTGATCGATGGCTTCCGCCCACGAGAAGAAGTTCGCCGAAGGGGTGCAGCCATTCCTCGAGGACGGCGAGAGTGTCGTCGCTTCGTGCATCGCCCAAGCCAAGGGATTTTCGAGGATGATGGTGAGCGGTCTCGACCTCGGCAAGAGCGAGGTTGGACGAGCGGGCGGAGCGGCGGCGACCGCCGAGGTCAAGGTCGACAACCCAATGGCGCTGGTGTTGACTGACCGGCGACTGCTCACGGTGAAGATCACCGCGCCAATCGGGCTGGGGATTGGTGGCACCGTCAAGGAGCTGCTCACCGCGATCCCGATTGCGGAGGTCGACGCGATCGAGGTCAAGCGAGTCGGCCTGCGGCAGAACATCACCCTCGTCGTCCACGGGGTTGAGATTCCGCTGGAGACGAATGCCAAGGCCAACGGTCGCGGACTGGCGGAGGAGTTCGAACGGCTCAAGCTCACCGCCTGAGTGTCGTCGAGATCGGCGCGGACGATCTGGGTCAATTGCGTCGACGGGCGGGCAGTTGTCATCTCCGTCCTCGAGGCCTAGGATCGCCTAACGATGATGCCTATCCGGGATCGGCGGAAGCGTCGATTTCGCTCGTGACGGAGGTTGTCGATTGAAGAAGGCAGGGTCTCTCGGTCTGGTCGCCGCAGTTCTTGCGCTCGTCCTGCCCTCGCAGGTCGGAGCGGTCGATTCCTTTGGTCTCAAGGTGTTCCATGGCGAAGAAAGCCAGGAGCTGGCGACCTTCAAGAAGGCGAAATGCCGCAAGGGGCGCGGCAAAGGTGCCGGCACGTTTTTCGCCACCGCGACCTCGACCAACGGCCAGTACAAGCTTTCGGTCTCCTTCTTCGACACCTTCGACGGCTTTCACCCCTATGACTTGGTCCTGGCGGAGGATGCCGACCCTGTGCTCCGCGTCTATCCCGTCGGGGCCCCAAATGCCGACTTCAGCAACGAATACGTGCCGCCGTTCCCCGTTCCCGGCTTTGGCGAAATCCGCTTCCCGCGGAAAGGCTAGGAAATGCGGGCCGGATTTGCCCCGGGGATGTGGAACCGAGCTGGGACCGATGG
>JBFXEM010000208.1:0-4746 GCA_050180135.1 Solirubrobacterales bacterium
CGCCGGCGGCGATCGTCCGCTCCAGGGCACCGCGCGCCGCCACCCCCCCATCGCCCGCCGTCGAGACCACGTCGGTCATAGCTCCACCTCTCGACTTGTCGTTTGTGCTTGCACTGGCGTGTACGAGCCGCCACGCGCGCCGATCACCCCGCGCTCGATCCCCGCCAGGTCCCGCCGCACCTCGATCGCCTCGAATCCCGCCACCCGCATCAGCTCCCCGACCGCGCCGGCCTGCCCCTCCCCCACCTCGACCGCCAGCGCAGCGGGCGTGATCGCCATTTCCCCCCCTATGGGTGGGAAATGGCGATCACCCGCGGGGAGCAGGGCGCGGTAGGCGTCGAGGCCGTCGGGGCCGGCGAGCAGGGCCTCGCGCGGCTCCCAGTCGCGCACCTCCGGCTGCAGCCCGGCCCAGTCGCGCTCGGGAACGTAGGGGAGGTTGACGAGGACGAGGTCGAAGCCCGGTCCGGCGCCGCCGTCGCCGGCACCCGGGCTCGGCCGGTCGTCACCCTCACGCCCGGGGAGCGTGCCCTCGAGGAAGCGGACCCGGTCGGCGAGGCCGAGGCGGGCGGCGTTGGCGCGGGCCACTTCCAGCGCCCCGGGGGAGGTGTCGGTCGCGACTACCTCGCACTCCGGCAGCTCGTCGGCGACCGCGAGCGCGATCGCGCCGGAGCCGGTGCCGACGTCGAGAACCCGTGCCGGCCGCCGCTCCAGCGCCACTTCGACCAGCAGCTCGGTCTCCGGCCGCGGCACCAGCACCCGCCGGTCGACCGCCAGCTCGATGTGACGGAACCCTTTGCGTCCCAGGATGTACGCGACCGGCTCGCGCCGCAGCCGCCGCCGCACCATTTCGCCAAACGCGCGCGCCGCGGGTGCCGGCACCTCGGCCGCGGAGTCTGCCACCAACATCGCCCGATCTACGCCCATCGCGTCCGCCAGCAGTAGCTCCGCGTCGAGGCGGGGGCCTTCGACTCCGGCCGCCCGCAACCCGTCCGTAGCGGCCTCCAATGCATCTCTAACTGGGCTGGCGGGCACGTCAGCCGACGGCTGCGGCAGCCTCCAGCCGCTGCCGCTTCTCCTCGGCGCTGAGCGCGTCGGTGAACTCGGAGAGGTCGCCGGCGAGGACGCCGTCGAGGTTGTGCGAGGTGAGCTTGATCCGGTGGTCGGTGACGCGGCCCTGGGGGAAGTTGTAGGTGCGGACCTTCTCCGAGCGCTCACCGCTGCCGACCTGGGCTTTGCGCTCGGAGGCGATCTTCGCCTGCTGCTCGGCGATCTCACGCTCGAGCAGGCGCGCCCGCAACACCCGCATCGCCTTGTCCTTGTTCTGGAGCTGGGACTTCTCGTCCTGCATCGAAACGACGATGCCGCTCGGCTTGTGGGTGATCCGCACCGCCGAGTCGGTCGTGTTGACCGACTGACCGCCGGGGCCCGAGGAGCGGTAGACGTCGATCTGGAGGTCGTTTGGGTCGACCTCGACGTCGACTTCCTCGGCCTCGGGCAGCACCGCGATCGTCGCCGTCGAAGTGTGGATGCGACCCTGCGACTCGGTCTCCGGCACGCGCTGAACGCGGTGGGTGCCGCCCTCGTACTTGAAGACCGAGTAGGCGCCGTCGCCCTTGACCGCCAGGGTCACCTCCTTGAAGCCGCCGGCCTCGGAGACCGACTGCGAGAGCACCTCGGTCGCGAAGCCGCGCACTTCGGCGTAGCGGCTCAGCATCTTGTAGAGGTCGCCGGCGAACAGGGCCGCCTCGTCGCCGCCGGTGCCGGCGCGGATCTCGACCAGCACGTTCTTGTCGTCGTTGGGGTCGCGTTCGACCATCGCCAGGCGGATGCCCTCTTCGAGCTCGGCCAGGCGCGCCGGCGCCTCGTCCACGACCTTGCGCAGTTCCTCGTCCTCGCCTTCCTCCAGCATTTCGCGGGCGCCCTCGAGGTCGTCCTTGAGCGTCGCGTACTCCCCCGCCAGCTCACGCGCCGGCTGCAGTTCCCGGTACTCGCGCCCGACCTCCGCATAACGCTCACGATCGCCGATCACCGCAGGGTCCGACATCTGCCCCTCGAGCTCCGCAAAGCGCGCCTGAATCTGCTCGACAAGCTGCTGAATCATGCGGACAACCCTAGACGGCCGAATACCGGGGTCGGGGTTAGACGGCGAAAACCAAGCAGGTCGGGGGACGCAGGGAAGTGAGGCGAGGGGAGCGCACTCCAGTGCGTGACCCGAGCCGAACGACCGAGGACCCCGAGATGCGCCGGTTTGCAGCCGTCTAAGCGACGATCTCGATGTGCTGCTGCTTTGCCGCCTCCTCGGGGTTCTCGCGAGCGAGAACCGCGTTGAGCGAAGCGATCGCGACCTCGAGCTGCTGCTCGTCGGGCTCGCGGGTGGTCAGGTTCTGGAGCATCAAGCCCGGCCACATCACCGCCCGCACCCAGGCTTTGCGACGGTTTTTCCCGGCCCACTTGATCACCTCGTAGGAAAGGCCGGCGATCAGCGGGATCCCGAGGATGCGCGAGAGCAGCAGCCAGTACCACTCGGGCAGGCCGATCGGAGCGAAGACGAAGATCGCCAGCACCATCACGATCAGCAGGAAGCTGGTCCCGCAGCGCGGGTGCAGGCGCGAGTAGAGCTTGGCTCGGGCCGGCACCAGCTCGTCTTCGGCCTCGTAACAGGAGATCGTCTTGTGCTCGGCGCCGTGGTACTCGAAGACCCGTCGCAGGTCGGGCATTTTGCTGATCGCGACGATGTAGGCGATGAAGATGGCGGTGCGGAGGATGCCCTCGACCAGCCAGAACAGCAGCGGCGAGCCGAGCTGGTCCTTGATCAGGCTGGTCAGCCCGACCGGGACGACGAAGAAAAGACCGACCGCGAGCAGCAGCGAGAGGAAGATCGTGAAGCCCCAGACCCAGCCGCCGATCTCTTCTTTCTCGCCCTCCTCGTCCTCCTCCAACTGCGCGTTGGCGGAGATCGCCAGCGCCTTGAAGCCGATCTTCATCGACTCGCCGAGGGCGACGACGCCGCGGATCACCGGCAGGCGCCAGATCCGGTGGCGCTTGGCCCAGGGGACGAGCGTGTCCGACTCGATCTCGATCTGACCCTCGGGCGTGCGGACGGCGACGGCCCAGACCGAAACGCCCCGCATCATCACGCCCTCGAGTACCGCCTGACCGCCGACCGGGGCGTCGCGCTTGGCGACGAGGGCCCCGTCGGGCATCCGCACGTCGCGGTCGCCACCGCCGTTTTGGCCAGCACCGTTTTGCCCCCCGGTGGGAGCATGGGACGCCCGAGTCAAGCCCGCTGGCGGGCTCAACGGACTACTTCCCGGCCCTGTGCTTGGCGGCGCGGCGCTGGAAGCGCTCGACGCGGCCACCGGTGTCAACCAGCTTCTGCTTGCCCGTGTAGAACGGGTGGCACTCAGAGCAGAGCTCCACGTGCAGGTCGTCCTTGGTCGACCGCGTGTAGAACTGGTTGCCACACGAGCAATGCACGTTGGCAAGCGTGTAAGTGGGGTGAATTCCTGCCTTCATCTCCTCTAAGTCTAGAGAACCGCGCAAATGGTGCCGATAGGTCCATGTGACCGGTTCAGAATTCAGGCGTAAAACGACGCCCCAGGGCGCTCTGAAGGCCGCGATCGGAGCCGTTCTCTTTGGTGGCACGGCGGTGCTCGTCGCCCATGACTGGCTCGGGTTGGGGGGCTCCGGCTTCGACAGCGCCGTCAACGGACCGCTCTACGACGCCGTCATCGTCGCCGCCGGCCTCGCCTGCGTGCTGAAGGGACGCGCCAGCGGCCGCGAGCGCGGCGGCTGGTATGCCCTGGCCGCGGCGATCTTCTCCTGGGCGGCGGGCGAGCTCTACTGGACCGCGGTGATCGAAAACGACCCGACGCCGCCGAACCCCTCGCCGGCCGACGTCGGCTACCTCGCCTTCTACCCGCTCGCGATCCTCGGGGTCGTCCTGCTGGTGCGAGCCCGCGCCCGCGAACTCGACTGGCGCCTCTGGATGGACGGCCTGATCGCTGCCCTGGGAACCGCCGCGCTCGGCGCCTCCCTGGTCTTCGAGTACGTATCCGACCGCACCACCGGGTCGGCGCTCGAAGTCGCGACGACGCTCGCCTATCCGCTCGCCGACATTTTCACGCTGGCCCTGCTGGTCGGCGTCGTCGCCCTCACCCGCTGGCGCCCGGGCCGGACCTGGACGTTGCTGCTGCTCGGGCTCGGCGCCCTCGCGCTCGCAGACATCGCATACACCCTGCAGGGCAGCGGCGGCATTGCGGAAGGAGCCTGGACCGAGCCCCTCTACCTGATCGGTGCCGTCTGCATCGGCGCCGAGGCTTGGCAGCCAAGGGCCGAGACGATCCAGTCGCAGGCCCGCTTCGACGGCTGGCGCGAGCTCGTGATCCCCGGCATCTTCGCGGTCCTGACGCTGGCCCTGTTCGCGATCCAGTACGCGAGCGCCGCCAACGCGCTGACCGGGATCCTGACCGCCGGGACGATGCTCGCCGTGATCGCCCGGCTGGCGATCAGCGTGCGGGAAAACAAGCGCCTGCTGGAACAGGTGCAGACCGACCAGCTGACCGGTCTCGGCAACCAGGGCCGCTTGCAGATGGATCTTGCCGACCGCTGCGCACGCGCCGGCGAGCATCCTCTGACACTGCTGCTGCTCGACCTCAACGGCTTCAAGCGCTACAACGACACCTTCGGCCACCCCGCCGGCGACGCGATGCTGACCGCCCTGGGCCGGCAGCTGCGCGAGGCGGT
>JBFXEM010000209.1:0-4744 GCA_050180135.1 Solirubrobacterales bacterium
CGCGGCAGCTGGGGGACATCGGGCTCAGCCGGAGCGCGATCGCGAGTCGGGTGAGGCGCGGGGCGATGTTGCGGCTGTATCGCGGTGTCTACGCGGTCGGCTATCGACCTCTGACCGAAGAGGGACGGTGGATGGCGGCGGTTCTCGCGGCTGGTCCCGACGCCGTGCTCAGTCACCGGTCGGCGGCTGCCCTGTGGGGGATCACCCCGCGGCGCGTCTGGCTCCCTGAAGTGATCCGGCCGCGCAAGTTCGGAACCCATGAAGGAATCGTCGGCCACCGGGTGCTGCTCCCCGCCGACGAGGCGACGGTGGAGGATGGGATCCCGGTGACGACGGCGGCGCGGACGGTGTTCGACCTGGCGGCGATCTCGACGCCGCGCGAGGTGGAGCGGGCGTTTCACGAGCTGGAAGTGAGGCGGCTTTGGGGGAAGGTCTCGATCAAGGGTCTCGTGGATCGGTATCCGGGGCACCGGGGTGTGGCAAACCTGCGCGCGCTGCTGGCGTCCAGGCGCCCCATCGGAGTGACCCGCAACGAATTCGAGGAGAGGTTCGTGGCCGTCCTCGACTCCGACGGCCTCCCGCGGCCCCGCTTCAACCCGACTCTCCACCTTCGCGGCCGCTTCTTCGAGCTCGACGCCCTCTGGGACGACCAACGCCTGATTGCCGAGCTCGACGGTGGCGAAGCCCACCGGACCGACCGCGCCTTCCACTCCGACCGCAAGCGCGACCGCACCCTCCTCGCCGAGGGCTACCGAACCACCCGCGTCACCTGGCACCAGCTGCGCGACGAACCGGACCAGGTTGCCGCGGACCTGCGGCAGATGCTTTTCCCTGACTGAGGTCCGTCCCGTCCATCCAATCCCACACCCACACGGCAGGTAGGTGTGGGATTGGATGGACGGGACTGGGCGGCGCCACCACTACCCTTGATCCATGGACCGAGAGCTGTTCGAGAGCTACCTGCGCGATACCTCACGCCGTGGCCCCGCCGTGGACGGCGCATTCACGGGCGCGGCCGGGGGCGCCGCCTGCGGCGACCTGGCGCGGATCTCGTTCCTGCTCGAGGATGGGCGCCTGACCTCGCTCTCCTGCGACGCGGAGGGCTGCGGAGCCACGATCGCGGCCACCGCCGCCGTCGCCGAGGCCATCGATGGCATCGAAGTCCTCGAGGCCGCCCGCCTCAGCACCGATGACGTCGAAGCCCTGCTCGGCGGCCTCACCGCGGCCAAGCGCCACGCCGCCCAGCTCGCCGCCGACGCCCTCCATCGCGGCCTCAGCGCCGCCGCCGCTTCGAGCCTTCCCTTGACCCCCGCCTCGACCCGGGGGGACATGCCGACCACACCTGCCCCAATGGGTCGTCATGTCCCCCCGGGTCCCGCCGACGCCCCCGCCCTCGAACGCGTCGCCGTCGCGATGTCGGGCGGCGTCGACAGCGCCGTCGCCGCCCTGCTCGAGCGCGAGCGCGGCAACGAGGTCGTCGCCGTCACGGTCAAGCTCTGGGCTGACCCCGAGACCGACGGAACCAAGGCCTGCTGCTCGCCGGAGGCCGTGCTCGGAGCCCGCGCGCTCGCCCACCAGCTGGGCATGCCGCACTTCACGCTCGACCTCGAGCAGGACTTCCGCCGCCGCGTCGTCGGCCGCTTCGTCTCCGGCTACGCCGAAGGCAAGACGCCCAACCCCTGCATCCTCTGCAACGGCGAAGTACGGCTTGCCGCGATGATCGACCTCGGCGACCGGCTCGGCGCCTCACGGCTGCTGACCGGCCACTACGCCCGCATCGTCGAGGACGAGGACGGGCCGCTGCTCGCCGCCGGCGCCGACCCGGCCAAGGACCAGAGCTACATGCTGGCGGCGCTGCCGCCGCAGCTGCTGGGCCGGCTCGGCTTCCCGCTGACCGAGCTGACCAAGCCGGAGGTGCGGGCGATCGCCGCGCGCCACGACCTCGCGGTCGCCAAGAAGGCCGAGAGCCAGGACCTCTGCTTCCTCGCCGGCCAGGGCAAGCGCGGCTTCCTGCGCCGCCACGGCGGCCTCGAGGACCGCGAGGGCGAGGTGCTCGACAGCGCCGGCCGCACCGTCGGCCGCCACCCCGGCCACCACAACTTCACGGTCGGCCAGCGCCGCGGCACCGGCGTCTCCCTCAACGAGCCCGCCTACGTGCTCGCCACCGACGCGGTCGCCAACACGGTCACCGTGGGCACCCGTTCCGAGCTGGTCACCCACCACGTCCACGTCCGCGACGCGGTCCTCCACCGCGAGGGCGCCCGGGTCGACGCGGTGCGCCTCCGCTACCGCTCCAAGCCGCTCCCCGCCAGCATCGGCAGCGCCGTCCCCGGCCGCCACGAAGCCCTCGACGTCGAGCTCGGCGAGGAGTTCGCCGGGGCCTCTCCGGGGCAGACCGCGGTGCTCCTGGAGGGCGAGACGATCGTCGGTCACGGGACCATTGCCAGCACCGTCTGAGCAAAGTACTTAGGCTCCCTCACATGAAGGCCCAGGAGATCCGTGACACGTACCTCTCGTTCTTCGAGGAGCGCGGCCACAAGGTGGTCCCGTCGGCGTCGCTGGTGCCTTCCGTCCACGACCCCACGGTGCTGCTCACGACCGCCGGGATGCAGCCCTTCAAGCCCTACTTCCTGGGCCGCGAACAGCCGCCCGCGCCGCGCCTCGCCGACGTCCAGAAATGCTTCCGCACGACCGACATCGAAGAGGTCGGCAACACCGCCCGCCACCTCACCTTCTTCGAGATGCTCGGCAACTGGAGCTTCGGGGATTACTTCAAGGCGGAGTCGATCCCCTGGGGCTGGGAGCTCTCCACGCAGGGCTTCGGGATGGACCCCGAGCTGATCTGGGTCACCGTCTTCGGCGGCGACGAGGAGCTCGGGCTGGGCCCCGACGAGGAGGCGATCGCGATCTGGCGCGAGGTCGGCGTCCCCGAGGAGCGGATCGTCCGCCTCGGCCGCGCCGACAACTTCTGGCAGGGCGGCCCGACCGGCCCCTGCGGCCCCTGCTCGGAGCTCTACCTCGACCGTGGCCTCGACTTCGGAGCCGAGGCCGACCGTCCCGGCGACGACTCCGACCGCTTCCTCGAGTTCTGGAACCACGTCTTCATGAGCTACGACCTGCACGAGGACGGCAGCCTGACCGAGCTGCCGAGCAAGAACATCGACACCGGGATGGGTCTCGACCGGATGGCGGCGATCCTCCAGGACGTCCCCTCCGTCTTCGAGACCGACCACGTGCGGCCGCTGATCGACCTCGCCGAGGAGCTCTCCGGCAAGGGCTACGAGGAGGGCGAACGGGTGACCCGGGCGATGCGGATCGTCGCCGACCACGCACGCGGCGCCACCTTCCTGCTCGCCGACGGCGTCGTCCCCTCCAACGAGGACCGCGGCTACATCCTGCGGCGGATCATGCGGCGGGCGATCCAGCAGGGCAACTCGCTCGGGCTCGAGTCGCCCTGGCTCGGCCGCTTCGCCGAGCGCGCGATCGAGCTGATGGGGGAGACCTACCCGGAGCTGGTGAGCCAGCGCGACGTGATCGCCCGCTGGGTCGGCGACGAGGAGGAGAGCTTCGGCCGCACCCTCGAGCGCGGCACCGAGCTGTTGCAGCGGTTGGTCACCGAAGCGAAGGAGTCGGAGACCTCCTGGATCGACGCCGCCGATGCCTTCAAGCTGCACGACACCTACGGCTTCCCCTACGACCTGACCAAGGAGCTGCTGGCCGAAGAGGGCCTGGCGGTCGACGACTCCGGCTTCCAGGAGCTGATGGAGGAGCAGCGCCAGCGCGCCCGCACCGGCGGCTCGGCCACCGCGCACGGCTCCGAGGACAGCCACGAGAAGGTGATCGCCTTCGCCGGCGGAGCGCCGCCGACCCGCTTCGTCGGCTACGAAACCCTGCGCGTCTCCACCGGACTCGCCGCCGTCGCGCCCGACAACGGCCGTGCCCTGGTCAAGCTCGAGGAGAGCCCCTTCTACGCCGAGGGCGGCGGCCAGGTCGCCGACTCCGGGGTGCTGCGCTGGGCCGGGGAGGAGGCGAGGATCGTCGACGTCTACCGGATCGGCGACGACCAGGCGCTGGAGATCGAGCCGAGCGGCGCCGCGATCGAGCCGGGGGTCAGCGTCGAGGCCGAAGTCGACCGCGAGACCCGCCACGCGACGATGCGCAACCACACGGCCACGCACCTCCTGCACGCGGCCCTGCGCGAGCGCCTCGGCACCCACGTGCGCCAGGCCGGCTCCGCGGTCCGCCCCGACAAGCTGCGCTTCGACTTCACCCATGGCCAGGCGCTCGGGCCCGAGGACCTGCGCGCGGTCGAGGATCGGGTCAACGAGTGGGTCAAGGCGAGCCGCCCGGTGCGCTGGCTGGAAATGGAGCGGGCCGAGGCCGAGAACCTCGGTGCGATGGCCCTGTTCGGCGAGAAATACGGCGAGTGGGTGCGGGTGGTCGAGGTCGACGGCGTCTCCCGCGAGCTCTGCGGCGGCACCCACGTCGCCAACACGGCCGAGGTCGGGATCTTCAAGATCGCCTCCGAGGGCTCCAGCGCCGCCAACGTGCGCCGGATCGAGGCGATCACCGGTCCCGCCGCGATTGATTTCTTCCGCGAGCGCGAGCACGACCTGCGCGAGGCCGGCGAGCTGCTCGGCAACGCCCAGGACCCGGTCGCGGCGGCCAAGCGCGCGGCCGAGAAGCTGAAGGAGGCCGGCGCCGGGGCCGAGCAGGCCCAGCGCCAGCAGCTCGGTGAGGAAGC
>JBFXEM010000210.1:0-4740 GCA_050180135.1 Solirubrobacterales bacterium
CGAGGTCGATCTCGTGGGCAAAGCCCTCGATCCGGCGGGCGAGGACCCTCACGCCTAGGTCCTGCCGCGGCCCGCGAACGGGGCCGGGTCGGCGACGTCTGCCCAGCGGGCCATCGCGTAAACGAGGTCGGAAGCGCGGTTGACGAAGTGGATCACGGTCTCGCTGGCGAGCTCGCCTTCCGCGCCGAGCGCGGAGATGCGCCGCTCGGCCCGGCGGACCACGGTGCGGGCGACGTCGAGCTGGGCGGAGAGCTGGTTGCCGCCCGGGATCACGAACTGCGGCGGCAGCTCGACCTCGGACATGTAGCGGTCGATCAGCCGCTCCAGCTCGACCACCATCTCCTCGGTGGTGCGACTGATTCCGTCCTCGAGCCGCTCGGCGGCCTCGGGAGCGGTCGCCAGCTCGGCGCCGGCGATGAAGAGGTCGTCCTGGAGGCGGAGGATGTCGGCGGCCAGCTCGGCCTGGCTGCCGTCGCAGAGGGCGCGGGCGAGGCCGAGCTGCGAGCAGGCCTCGTCGAGGGCGCCATAGGCCTCGGTGCGGCCGTGGTGCTTGGGGACGCGGCCGCCGTACCAGAGCGAAGTCGAACCGTCGTCGCCCTTCTTCGTGTAGATCTTGACCACGGGATCAGTCTACGGCGGTCAGCCAACGCGGCTGAAGACGATGCCGGTCATCACCTTGGGGAAGAAGTAGGTGGACTTGGGCGGCATGTTCTCGGCGGTTTCGGCCACGGCCTTCACCTGCTCGACCGGGACCGGGCGCTGGATCAGGGCGATGTCGTAGTCCCCGGAGTCGACGGCGGCAATCGCGGCGGGGACGCTCTTCGCGTACTCGAGGCCGTTGCGCTCGTCGATGTCGTGGTTGCTCATCCCGGCTAGGCCCTTGAGCACGAGGGTCTCGAGAATCGCCGAGTCGAGGCGGCGGTAGGCCTCCGGTTTGCCCTCGAGCTGGCGGTCGAGGGCGGCGACGTCCTTGAGGCGGAGCCGGTAGGCCTGCTTGTGGAAGGAGTCGTAGAGGCCGTAGACGCCGACGCCCTGCTCGCCGCCGGGGTCGATCTGATCGAGGTCGACCTCCTCGCTGTCGAAGAGCTCGCGCATGCCGCCGCCGAAGGCGCGCATCCGCTCGGGGGCCGCGGCGAACCCGGAGAGCAGGCGGTGGGTGGGGAAGACGGTGAGCCCGGGGTCGTCGAGCCCGGTCAGCGCCATCAGCGTGTAGTTGTGCGGGCCCTCGCCGCCCACCTCGTCGCGGTAGGTGCGGGCGGTCTCGTAGCGGTGGTGGCCGTCGGCGATCAGCAGCTGGGCGCCGGCCAGGCGCTCGCTGACCGCGGCGCAGATCGCCGGGTCGCCGACCCGCCAGACGCGGTTGACCGTGCCGTCCTCGTCGGTCACCTCGCCCCAGGGCTCGCCCTGGACCGCCGGCTCGACCAGCGGCCACGCGTCCTCGGTGCTGAGCGAGAAGATCGGCGAGAGGTTGAGGTGGGTGGCGCGGGTCAGCTCCAGCCGGTCCAGCAACGGACCGGGGTGGGTGCGCTCGTGCGGGCGCACGGTGCCGCTCTCGTAGTCCTCGACACGGACCTGGGCGAGGATCCCGTGGCGGCTGTGCTGGCTGCCGTCGGGGGCGGTGTAGTCCTGGACCAGCGCCCAGTAAGCCGGCTCGGCGTCGTCGACGAGCACGCCCTCGCCGCGCCAAGCCTCAATCGTCGCTGCCGCTTTCGCGTAGGGATCGCCCGGCGGGTCGTAGTCGGGATCTGCCGGATCGAACGGCTTCGGCAGGTCGACCGCAACCGCGTTGTAGGGCGAGCGGCCCAGCAGCGCCGCCCGCCCGGGGGCGTCGATCACGTCGTACGGTGGCGCCGCCACCGCGCCCAGACCACCGACCTTGGCGAGGTCGTAGTGCAGGGCTTTGAAGGGTCGGACGTCGGCCATCGGCCTTACGCTAACTACAATCGCTGCGTTCGGGGCGTGGCGCAGCCTGGTAGCGCGCGGCCTTTGGGTGGCCGAGGTCCCCGGTTCGAATCCGGGCGCCCCGATGATTCGGCGTTGGCGACTTGGTCGCCGATAGAGCGACTAAGTCGCCAACGCGGTAATTCGGAGAGCTCCCGTCTACCGGATCGGCGTTATTTTCCGGTTGACGATTTCCCACGACAGAGCCGTTTTTTGCTCGATGGACGTTTGTCCAATGGCGGGCACGGTCACGAAAGTCCACATTTGAGCCGATAAAGGTGCCTAAGTGGACTTGAACGGAAGCAATCCCAGCAGCCCTACGGCCGGCGAGGTCGACCAGATCGAACGGCGGGTCGAGCGCGCGGCGTTCGAAACCGACGCGCATCTGGTCGTCGGCGACGTGACCTTGCCGCCGGCCGGCTACCAGAGCCGCTTTTCCGACTCGCTCAATCGCGGCGACCTGGAATTCGTTCCGCTGACCAACGTCGAGGTGACCTCGCTGCGCGACGGCAAGGTCAGCGAGCGGCCGTTCATGGTGGTCTCCAAGGCGCACATCCGGATCGCCTACCCGGTCCACGCCTGACTCGGACCGGCGGTCGGCCTAGGCCTGACGGGCGCGGTTGCGGTTCGCGTAGGCCCCGAGGTCGATGACGAAGGCGAGGATGACGATGAACCACTCGAAGCCCGAGACCTCGTCGCTGCCGACGCTCCACATCGCCGCGTAGGCAAGCGTCGTCCAGGGCAGCAGGAAGAAGCCGAGCAGGGGGATCACCCACTCGTCGTAGGCACGGCTGAGCAGGTCGGTGAACAGCCACATCACGAACAGCGCCAGGCGCGGCGAGATGAAGGCGAAGAGGACGAGCAGACAACCCATGGGCCAAGAAGGTACCGGCCGCATCGGCCGCGCCCGATAATGGTCTGGCGATGGGCGTTGCCGAGAACAAGGAGCTGGTACGGCGCTTCTACCGGGAGGCGATCGGCGAGCGCGACCCCGGCGCCTGCGAGCGCCTGCTCAGCGTCGACTTCGTCCACAACGGCGAGCCGCGTGGGCGCACCGGCCAGCGCCAGGCGGTCGAGTACTTCCTCGCCGCCTTCCCGGATCTCGAGCACGCGATCGAGCTGATCCTCGCCGAGGAAGACCTGGTTGCGGCGCATCAGCGTTGGCGTGGGACCCAGCAGGGCGAGTTCCTCGGCGCCGCCGCGAGCGGTCGCCGGATCGAGTTCACCTCGACCGCGATCCTGCGCGTGCGCGACGGGCTGATCGCCGAGGCCTGGGACGAGATGGACAGCGGCGCGATCCTCGCTCGCATCGACCCGCGGAGGACCAATCGATGAGCGAGCAGTGGACGGCCGCGGACATCCCGGACCAGAGCGGGCGCACGGCGGTGGTCACCGGCGCCAACAGCGGGCTCGGACTGGCCAGCGCCGAGGCGCTGGCGGCGGCCGGGGCGACCGTGGTGATGGCCTGCCGCGACACCGGCAAGGCGGACGTGGTCGCTGAGCCGATGCGCGGTCGCCACCCGAACGCCACCGTGGTCGTGGAGCCGCTCGACCTCGCCGATCTCGACTCCGTGACCGCCTTCGCCGAGCGCTTCGGGTCCGAGCACGGCGCCCTCGACCTGCTGATCAACAACGCCGGCGTGATGGCTCCGCCTCGCCGTTTCACCAAGGACGGCTTCGAGCTCCAGTTCGGCGTCAACCACCTCGGCCACTTCGCCCTGACCGGGCAGCTGCTGGAGTGGATGGAGGGTCGCGAGGACGCTCGGGTGGTGACGGTCAGCAGCGCCGCCCACCGGGTCGCCCGCATCAGCTTCGACAACCTCGAGGGCGAACGCCGGTACTTCCGCTGGGCCGCCTACTCCCAGTCCAAGCTCGCCAACATCCTCTTCATGGCCGAGTTGGAGCGGCGACTGCGGGCCGCGAGCTCGACGGTCAAGAGCCTTGCCGCCCACCCCGGCTACGCTGCCACCAACCTGCAGACCGCGGCGCCCCCGGCCCTGGACCGGATCTTCCTCGGCCTCGGCAACCGGCTGCTGGCGCAGAGCGCCGAGATGGGAGCGCTGCCCCAGCTCTACGCCGCGACCCGACCCAACCTCGACGGCGGCCTCTTCATCGGCCCTGACGGCTTCGAGGAGGCGCGCGGCCACCCGAAGGTGGTCGGCATCGCCGGCCGCGGCCGCGACGGCGCGGTGGCCGACCGGCTCTGGAGGGTGTCCGAAGAGCTGACCGGAGTGAGGTACGAGTTCGGCTCTGCGGGGCGCCGCTAGCCGAGGGTGACGTTGATCTTCGTCCCCGGCGCCAGCTTCTTGCCAGGTTTCGGTCCCTGCTTGATGACCTTGCCCGATTTGGCGGTGACGCCGGCGCCCTTGGTCACCTTGCCCACCTTGCAGCCGGCTTCCTTCAGCTCTTTCTTGGCGGCCTTCAGCGACTTCGCCTTCAGGTTCGGAACCAAGCAGGCGGCGAAGCTGTAGAGGTCCGTTTTGCCGACGGCGCTGATCCCGGCGACCGTCGTCACCGTGACGTCGACGGTCCGCGGTCTCGGGACGCGCGGGGCAGTCGCCGTGATCTGCCCTTCGGAGTCGACCCTGAATTTGGCGGGAACGGTGCCGAAGCTGACCGCGGAAACGGAGGCGAAATCGGTTCCGGCGATCTTCACCTTGGTGCCGCCCTTGAAGGTCCCTGACCTGGGTTGCACGGAGGACACCGTGGGAGCGGGCTGAACTTCGGCGTTGAAGCCGAATTCGACGCCTGCTTCGGAGGCGGTAATG
This sequence comes from Solirubrobacterales bacterium, assembly GCA_050180135.1. GTDB lineage: Bacteria > Actinomycetota > Thermoleophilia > Solirubrobacterales > 70-9 > VAYN01. The sequence continues at coordinate 4,710 of JBFXEM010000210.1, forward strand.
GGCGCGGTGGCCCCTTCCACCATGATCGGTG
>JBFXEM010000211.1:0-4721 GCA_050180135.1 Solirubrobacterales bacterium
GAGGGCGAAGCTGACCGCCAGAGTGGAAGCGGGTTTGCGCGACGGTCTCGGCTACGAAGTTCCCGTCTACCTGCGCAGCGTCGAGGAGGTGGCGGAGATCGCCGCCTGCGAGCCGTTCTCCGCGCAGGCGATTGCCGCATCCAAGGGCAAGCTGCAGGTGACGATGCTCGCGAAGAAGCCGGCCGCGGCGGCGCGGCGGAAGGTCCTCGCCCTCGCCACCGACCGAGACCGGCTGGCGCTCGAGGGCAGCGAGCTGTTCTGGCTCCCCAGCGGCGGCACGATCGACTCCGAGCTCGACCTGAAGGCGATCGAGGGGGCGCTCGGCCCCGGCACCCAACGGACGATGGGGACGGTCGAGCAGATCGCCGGCAAGTATTGCGGCTAGCCGGCCCGGGTGGGCGCAAGGGACCCGCCCGCGCCTTGAAGCTACGCTCGCAAGATGGCGATAGTCACCGCAACCTCGCTCGACGTCCACGTCGGCGGCAAGCTGCTCTTCGAGGACGTCTCCTTCAAGCTCGAGCCGCGCGACCGGATGACCCTCTCCGGCCGCAACGGCGCCGGCAAGTCGACGCTGCTGCGGGTGCTCGCCGGGGAGCTCGCACCGGAATCGGGGACGGTCTCCCTGCAGCGCGGCTCGCGCCTGGCCCTGCACGACCAGCGGCCGCCGCGCGAATCGAGCCAGACCCTCGGCGAGTACGTCTACTCGGGCCGCGCCGACCTGATCGAGACCGAGGCCGAGCTGGCCAAGCTGGAGGAGCGGATGTCCGGCGGCGACGCCGGCGATGAGACGCTGGCCGCCTACGCCACCGCCCAGCAGCGACTCGAAGCCGGCGGCGGCTACCGCTGGCGCGATCGCGTGCTGGAAATCCTCCGCGGGCTCGGTTTCACGCCCGAGCACACCGAGCGCCAGCTCTCGACCTTCTCCGGCGGTGAGCTGACCCGCGCCTCGTTGGCGCGCGCGCTCTCGAGCGGTCCCGACCTGCTGCTGCTCGACGAGCCCACCAACCATCTCGACATCCCCTCCCTGGAGTGGTTGGAGAGCTACCTCGTCGACCTCGACGCCGCCGTCGTCCTCGTCGCCCACGACCGCTGGTTCCTGGAGGCGGTCGGGACCTCGGTGCTGGAGCTGGAGGCCCAGCGCGCCCGTTTCTTCGCCGGCCCCTGGCACGCCTGGCGCAAAGAGCAGGCGGCGCGCCAGATCGCGCTCGGCAAAGCGATCGACCGCCAGCAGGCGGAGATCGAGCGGATGGAGCGCTTCGTCGAGCGCTTCCGCTACAAGGCGACCAAGGCCAAACAGGCCCAGTCGCGGCTCAAACAGATCGACAAGAAGAAGAAAACCGGGCCGCAGGCCGAAAAGCGCGACACCCGGCGCCTGCGCTTCTCCTTCAAACCGCCCGAGCGACCGGGGCGGATCGTGCTCAAACTGGTCAACGGGACGATCGAGGTGCCGGGCCGGACCCTGCTCTCGGGAGCCGAGCTGGAAATCGAACGCGGCGAGCACGTGGTCCTCGTCGGAGCCAACGGCAGCGGCAAGACGACCCTGATCGAGACCCTCGCCGGCGCCCGGCCGCCCGCCTCCGGCAGCGTCCGCACCGGCCACAACGTCAAGCTCGGCTACCTCTCCCAGCACGCCGACACCGCCGCCGGCACCGGCACCGTGCTCGACGCCGCCCAGCGCGAGACCGGCCTCGCCGGGCCGAAAGCGCGGGCGCTGCTGGGCGGCTTCCTCTTCTCCGGCGCGGACGCCGAGAAGCAGCTCTCAGACATCTCCGGCGGCGAGCAGCGGCGGCTCTCGCTGGCGATCCTGGTCGCTTCCGGCGCCAACGTGCTGATCCTCGACGAGCCCACCAACCATCTCGACATCGAGAGCCGCGAGGCGCTCGAGGACGCGCTGATGGAGTTCGAGGGCGCGATCGTCCTCGTCTCCCATGACCGCGCCCTGCTGGAGGCGGTCGGCAGCCGCACCCTCGTCTGCGAGGAGGGCAAGCTGCGCAGCTACGACAGCGGCTGGGCCGAGTTCCAGCGCCGTCGCGACGAACGCGCCTCGGCCGACGCCGCCGCGGCGAAGTCGAGCAACGGCAAGGGCGGCGGTGGCCGCTACAGCGCCACCAAGCCGGCGGAGAAGGCCGCCAAGAAGGCGGCCCGGCTGGAGGAGCGGATCGAGCGCGCCGAGGCGGAGCTGCGGGAGATCGAGGACGAGCTGGCCGATCCCAACGCCTGGTCGAGCCCCGGCCGGGCCGAGCGCGCGACCGAGCGCCACACCGAGGCGAAGGCGAAGTTGGAAGAGCTGTACGAGCAGTGGGAGGCGGCGCAGGCCGCCTTGGCCGCCGCGAACTAAGCGGGCATGATTTGCAGCACCACTCGGCCGCCCTTCGCGGGAGCCAGCGTGATGTTGCGGACGCGGACGCGCTCGGGCTTGGGGCTGGCGGCCCGCAGGTCCGCTCGCTCGACGAACTCGCGCAGGATCGTCCGCATCTCGTACTCGGCGAAGGCGGCGCCGATACAGCGACGGATGCCGCCGCCGAACGGGATCCAGGCGTAGTTGTCGGCCTTGCCGTCGAGGAAGCGCTCGGGGCGGAACTCGCGCGGCTCGGGGAAGACGTCCTCGCGTTGGTGGAGGGCGGCGATCGCCGGCAGGACGAAGGTCCCGGCTGGCAGGTCGTAGCCGCCGATCGTCGCCGGCGCGGTCAGCTTGCGGGCGACGTCGACGATCACCGGCCGCGAGCGCAGCACCTCTTTGACAGTTGCGTTGAGGTAGTCCTCCTCGTCGGCCGCGAGCGAGGCGCGCAGGCGCTCCAGCACCGCGGGGTTGCGGACCAGGCGCTCGACCGCCCAGGCGAGCCCGGTCGCGGTCGTCTCGTGGCCGGCGCCGAGCACGGTGATCATCTCGTCGCGAAGTTCCTCGTCGTTCATCGGCTGCCCCTCCTCGTCGCGGGCGCCGAGCAGCAGCGAGAGCACGTCGTCGCGCTGGTCGAACCCCGGTTCGGCCCGGCGCAGGGCGATCTCTTCGTAGATGAAGGCGTCGAGCGCCTCCCGGGCCAGGACGAATCTGGCCCAGGGGCTGAAACGGCCGTAGCTGCGGCGCATGAATGGGTACCTGGTGATCGGGTCGACGCGGCGTGCGAACTCGTCGATCAGCCGCTCGAAGCGGGCCAGCCGCTGCTCGTCGTGGACGCCGAAGACGGCGCGCATGATCACCGCCAGGGTGATCCGCTGGGTGTGGGTGCGGATCGCGAACGGCTTGCCCACGGGCCAGCTCTCCATCTCCCTGCGGGTCATCTCGACGATCAGCTCCCCGTAGCGGCGCACGCGCTCGCCGTGGAACGGCGGCAGCAGCAGTTTGCGCTGGCGCATGTGCGGCGCGTCGTCGAGGGTGAGAACCGAGTTCGGCCCCAGCGCCGGCTCCAGCACCGTCGCGTTCGCCTCGCCGGCGTGGAAGACCGAGGGGTCGCCGGTGAAGACGGCTTTGACGAGGGTGGGCTCGGCGACGTAGACGACGCGGCCGTAGTACGGGAAGCGGATCGTGAAGATGTCGCCGTAGCGGCGCTGGTGGCGGGCAAGGAAGCCGAGCGGGTCGCGCCCGTAGTTGAGCGCCTGCCCGAGCGGCGGCGTGCGCGGTCCCGGGGGAAAGCTCGGGGCCGCCGCGAGCGGCGGGTAAGGAACCGTGGCCTGCTCCATCTCGTGTAGAGGTTAGAGCAAACTGGCCAGGCAGCCAGTTTGCTGGCTTCCGGAGGATCGGGGATTCAGAAGACGACCGTGCGCTCGCCGTCGACCAGAACCCGGTCGTCGAGGTGCGCCATCACCGCCCGCGCCAGCACCAGGCGCTCGATGTCACGGCCGATCCGGACCAGGTCGGTGATCTCGTCGCTGTGACTGACTCGGGTCACGTCCTGGTCGATGATCGGCCCGGCGTCGAGCTCGGCGGTGACGTAGTGGGCGGTCGCCCCGATCAGCTTGACCCCACGCTCGTGGGCACGGTGGTAGGGGTCGGCACCGACGAAGGCGGGCAGGAAGCTGTGGTGGATGTTGATCGCCGGTGCCCCCAGCGCGCCGAGGAAGTCGTCGGAGAGGATCTGCATGTAGCGGGCGAGGACGAGGAGGTCGACCTCACCGATCAGCTCCAGCGCCCGGCGCTCGGCCGTGCCGCGGTCGGCGGGGTCGACCCGGACGTGGTGGAAGGGCAGCCCTACCGCGGTCACCTGCGAGGCGTGGTCGGGGTGGTTGGAGAGGACCGTGACCAGATCGCCGCCGAGCTCGTCGTTGCGCCAGCGCCAGAGCAGGTCGGAGAGGCAGTGGTCCTCGCGCGAGACCATGATCGCCACCCGCTTGCGCCGCCCCGACTCCGCGAAGCGGTAGTCCATCTCGTAGGGCGCGGCGATCTCGACCGCGAAGCGCGCCTCCAGCTCCTCCCGCTGGCCGGGGGCGACCGAGTCGAAGACCATCCGCATGAAGAACCGGCCCGCGGCGGTCGAGTGCTGGTCGACGTCGACGATGTTGAGGCCCGCGGCGGCGAGAAACCCGCTCACGGTCGCGATCAGCCCCGGCCGGTCGGGGCAGGCGAGGAGAAGTCGCGAGGTCGGTTGCTCGGTCACCGGCGAGATCATGCCTGGTTTCGCCACAAATATCCCTGTGTGACCGGGGACACACATATCCCTTCAGAGTATGTATACTCCTGCCATGGCCGCGAACGACCGAAACAACCCGACGAATCGCCCTTCATC
>JBFXEM010000212.1:0-4688 GCA_050180135.1 Solirubrobacterales bacterium
CCCGCGTCCCCGTTGCGATCGGCGCCGGCCTCAGCCCCTTCGCCGACCTCGACCAGCACCTCAAGTTGGACCTGGTGCAGGAAGAGCGCTTCGCGAGCGGCGCCCACGGGCAGATTCTCGTCCCCAAGCCATGACCTCGTGGAACAGCGCCGATCCGCTGTAAACTTGCTCTCGTTCCGGCGATCCCGCGGTGTCCTTTTACCTGCAAATCGCCACTTACGGGGCTATAGCTCAGCTGGCAGAGCGCCTGGATCGCACCCAGGAGGTCGGCGGTTCGAATCCGCCTAGCTCCACTCGAAAGTCAAGTCGCGAGTTGTGGTGTAACGGGACTCGCCGGCACTTCTCTCATCGCTCCAGGGCCGCCACCTCGCTTTCGTCCTCGTCGCCCTGGTCCTCGAGGACCAGGGCGATCGACTCCCGCGAGACGTAGCCGCGGGTGAGCAGCCACTCGTCGTTTTGCTCGATCAGCAGGACGCCGACCAGGCGGATCACCGAGCGGTCGTTGGGGAAGATGCCGACGACGTCGGAACGGCGGGCGATCTCCTTGTTGACGCGCTCGAGGTTGTTGGTCGAGCGCAGCTTCGGCCAGTGCGCGGCCGGGAAGCGGTAGAAGGCGAGCAGGTCCTCCTCGGCCTCGGTGAGCAGCTCCGCCACCTTCGGCGTGGTCGGGGTGAGGCGCTCGATCACCGATGCGGCTCATCGCAGAGGCTCTCGCGGGCCGGTGGATGAGGCCGGCGGCGGCGCTCCTCGGGCTCAGTCGGGGCGGAGGCCTTCGCGCTCACGCGCGAACCGAGGGCGAGAATTTCCTGTCAGCTGATGGTCGCCGTCCCCATCGTCACCGGAAGCTATCGGCGGCGCCGCGGCGCGGAGCTCCCCCACGGCCTCGCCGAGATAATCGGAGATGCGTTCGAGATCGGGCATCGCGGCACGATCGGCGAGGACGCCGATGCCGACCTTGCCGTTGTAGCTGACGATCGCGATCGCCAGGGCGTGGCGGCGAGCCAGGAAACCCACCGGAAAGACGCCGGTGACCTCTCGGCCGAGCACGTAGAAGGGAATCTGAGGCCCGGGGAAATTGGTGACGAGCAGGTTGAAGAGGCGGGTGGAGAAGTTGATCGCCGCCGTCGGCCGCAGCAGGACGGGCGGGGCGAAGTCGCGGAACCAGTCGTTGAGGCCCCAGATCGTCTCGGCTCCGAGTGGCTGCTTGGAGGACTTGAGCGCGTCCATGCCGACGCGCACCGCTTGCAGCCGCTCGATCGGGTCCGCGATGCCGACCGGCAGCGGCCCGCGCATCGCCGTCAGCCGGTTGCCCAGCTCCCCCTCCTCGTCGATCGTGCGGACCGAGACCGGCACCAGCGCTTTCAGCTCCATGCCCTCGGTGCGAACCCCGCGGTCGCGCAGCCAGCGTCGCAGGGCGCTGGCGGTCGTCGCCAGGATCACGTCATTGACCGTCACCCCAAACGCATTCTTGATCCGCTTGACCTCTGCGAGCGGGAGCTCAGCCCAGGTGAAGCTGCGCGCTGGCCCAATCTCGACGTTCAACGGCACCTTTGGCGCCGGCTGGAACAAGGCGGACGTCACCTCCCAGAGACCGGCCACGCCGTTGCCCGCTCGCTCGCGAGCCCGCCCGGGCTGGCGCACGGCCTGGAGAAGCCAGCGAGTCAGCCGCCGCAGGGTCCCGCCGACGCCACTGATGTCGCGGGCGAGAAGAGCTCCCCGCGAGGGCGGATGCTGCGGGTTCCAGGGTGCTTCCTCACGGGCAGGCACCGGGTTGGCCTCGGGATCGAAGAGCAGCTTGCCGATGTCAACTGCGGAGAAGCCGTCGGCGAGGGCGTGGTGGGTCTTGTAGACGATTGCGAAGCGGTCGTCATTGAGGCCCTTGACCATGACCAGTTGCCATAGCGGCCGCGAGCGATCCAGCGGCGCCGAGAGGATCTCGCCTACGAGGTCACGGAACGCCGCCTCGTCCCCCGGGGCGGGCAGCTTGACCCGGCTCATGTGGTTGTCGAGCTGGAAGTCGGGGTCGTCGATCCAGAACGGCGTCCCCAGCCTCAGGGGTGGGAAGGCGAGCCGCTGGCGCAGGCGAGGCAGATGGTGCACGCGGCTGCGGATGTGGGCAGCGAAATCATCTTGGCTGGGCGGCTCGCCGTCGCAGACGAGCACCGCGCCGATCGCCATGTGCCCGTTCGATCGCTCGTTGACCAGGAACGACGTGTCGAAAGACGTCAGCCTGTCCATGTGTCGCTGCGCCATATTTCCTCCTTTGCATCCCCAGCGACAGAGTAGCGGCGGCCGTTCATCGGCAACGTTGGTTTTTGTTTGGATCGGATTGAGAACCGATAGGCGCCTGACCTGGGCAGAATGGGGCGATTGGCCGCGGGACTCGCGCAGGCGGTCGGGCTTGGCGCCGTCTGTGTCCCGGTGAGACCAGCCAGAGGGTCTGGCCGTTGGCCGAGGTCAAACACGCTTCATGTTCGTGGATGAGAACGGCGGGGCTTTGACCGCCGGGCTCCCGCCATCGCGTGGTGTAAAGCCTCAGAAACCTATTGATCCTGCCGTCCGTTGGCCTCCGCAACCGCCGAGAGCAGGGTCAGCGCCTTGATCGCCGCGGTCCCCGCCGTGCCGCCCAGCAGACCGCGCGACGACCGCGGTAAAGGCAGAGCGCAGTTGCGGAAGGCGGCGAGGCAAGCGCCCGGCGGTTTAATGTGAGCGTGTGAGGAGCGTTCGGCTGCCGATTCGCTTTGTTCGCGATGACCGCCCGAATCGCAGCCATCTCCAGCTACGCCCTTAATGCTGGGGTGCTGACGCTCGCTAGCCGCAGTTTTGTTGAGCGACACCCAGGTTGAGCACCAACTGAACCGTCAGCGTCATTCACGCTGACATCGGCTGGGTGCCCGACCCCACTCTTCCCCTCGTCCGGTGAGGCGCCCCCGTCACGGAGGCGACGACGTAGGAGGAGGCGCAGCGACGGGGGCGCAGTCGGTCAGAGCCAGCTTTTCCGTCTGCGGGAAGGGCTCCGATTTGGTATTCTACTTGTTGCTTTTGATACGAGATTAGGAGTGGCCATGCGCGAGATCATTGTTCTGGTCGATCGCTCTTCGCACTCGGCGACGCGGGTCCGCAAGGCCGCCGAGCTGGCCAGGCGCAGCCGGGCGAACTTGGCTCTCCTCGCCCCTGTCGCCGCTACCCCTTCGGTCTTCACGTGGAGCGCTCCGCTGGCCCTACCCGTATCCGCCGAAGCCCTTCGGCGGGAATGCGAGCAGGAAGCCGAGCGCCTCCTTTCAAGCTGCGCGCGAGCGGTGCCGGGGGACGTCCAGGTAGAGACCCGGACGCGGCGGGGAGGGCAGCTCGCAGCGCTGTTGCGGGAGGCGCGCGACCGCGAAGCCGATCTGGTCGTGCTCGGGACCAGCCCATCCTGGCGCCTTCCTCTGATCGGGCGCGTGCTAAGGGCATGGTTCTTGCTTCGCTGCCCCGCAGAGGCGCTGCTGATCCCGCCGATCGGCCTGGGCACAGAGCTCGCCACCAGTCTCGCACGCACGCCTGGAGACCACTCAGCTTTCACGGGGCCGTCCAGCGGCAAGTCCGACGCAAAGGTAGGTGCATGATGAGGTGGTGGAGCTTTCAAGCGTTAAATGAACTGATGACAGAGCTACTTATCGCGATGGTCGTGGCGTACGTCGCGTTGGTGGTGATCGTCGCGGCGCTCACTGCCCTCGGCGTTCTCATGCCAAGGCTGTGGCGAAGCGCCGGAGATGCGCTCGGCCACCTTCGGCACACAAGCACTCCGCGAACCCATGGCTAGGTGATCCTCGCGCGGAGTCGGGATCGCGCGCATTTGCACGCTTCGCAGCCTGTCACTTCCCCGGATACAGTTGGCGCCTTGGCCCGCACCACAGCCATTACCTCAAAGGGCCAACGCCAAGAGCAGGCGATCCTCGAAGCGACGCCGCGCTGCCCCGGCCGCGACGGGCTACGCGGCGACCAGCCTGCAGCGCGTGGCCGAAGAGGCGAAGACCAATAAGCGGATGGTCCTCTACTACTTCCGCCATCGCCAGGAGCTGCTCGAGCGTGCCGTGGTGATGCTGGGGGACCGCCTGTTGTCGGAGGTGACCGAAGCCGTGGAGGGGCGGAGGACCCCGCCGACCTCGCCGCCGCCCGCTTTGATCGCTTTCTGGAGCGCGATAACGGGCAACCGGGGGGCTCCTCGTCGCCTATCTGGGGCTGATGGGCGAGTCGGTCACCGATGATCCGACCCTGCAGGTCACCCTGCTGGCGTAATTCCCGCCGACGCGCGTAGAGCGCCTCGACCTCTCGCTCGCTGAGGTATCGGGTGGTTGCGCCAGCGCGGGCCGGAAAGCGACTCTCGTATTCGTGAGGTGCCGAAAAGGACGCCGGCCACCGAAATTACAAGCACGCCCTTCTCGTCGCCCTCCTGCCCGCGGAGCGGGTCACCTCGACCGCCAGTACCGGACTGAAGTTCGCGTCGATCACCTGCTGGACCCGCTCCATAGCGCCTCAACTTGATCGCCATGGCCACCCCGTCTTTCCGGCGATTCCCACCAGAACGACCCCGCCGTCGATGCTCATCGCCGTCGCGTGCTTTAGCCAGGTCGCGAATCTTGCCTTTTGGCGGCAGCGCGGACTTCAAATCCAGGCTTAGGCGCTCTCCGATTCGAGCGTCGTCGTCG
>JBFXEM010000213.1:0-4671 GCA_050180135.1 Solirubrobacterales bacterium
GAGACCTCCTCCTCGCCGTCGTAGAGCCGCGGCTTGACGATCTCCAGGTACCAGTCGCAGAGGTCGCGCCAGAAGAACGAGTAGCTCTCCTGGACCGCGTGGGCGAAGTCGTAGGTCTCCAGCTTCTCGGTGACCGAGGCGACCGTGTGCTCCAGCCGCGAGAGGATCCAGCGGTCCTCGACGTGCAGCGGCCGCGGTGCCGGCTCGACCTCGGCGGCGTTCAGCAGGATCAGGCGACTGGCGTTCCAGAGCTTGTTGGCGAGGTCGCGCCCCTGCTCGACCTTGGCGTCGGAGAAGCGCACGTCCTGGGTCGAGGACATCGCCAGCAGCCCGAAGCGCAGGGCGTCGGCGCCGTGGACGTCGATCTCGTCGAGCGGGTCGATCCCGGTCCCGAGGCTCTTCGACATGCGGCGGCCGTCGCGGGCCTGGATCACCGAGTGCACGTAGACGTCGCGGAAGGGGATCGCGCCGGGGAACTCGATCCCCATCATCACCATCCGCGCCACCCAGAGGAAGAGGATCTCGCGGGCGGTGGTGAGGAAGCTGGTCGGGTAGAAGGCGCGCAGCTCGGGCGTGTCGTCGGGCCAGCCGAGCGTCGCGAAGGGCCAGAGCGCCGAGCTGAACCAGGTGTCGAGCACGTCTTCGTCCTGGCGCAGCTCGCCACCACAGGAGCCGCAGCGCTCGGGCGCGGACTCGGCCACGAAGGTCTCCTCGCAGGCGTCGCAGTACCAGACCGGGATCTGGTGGCCCCACCAGAGCTGGCGGGAGACGCACCAGGGGCGGATCTCCCGCATCCAGTTGAGGTAGACGCGCTTCCACTGCTCGGGGGCGATCCGCACCTCGTCACGCTCGACCGCCTCGATCGCCGGCTGCGCCAGCTCGTCCATGCGGCAGAACCACTGCAGGCTGATCAGCGGCTCGATCCGCTCCCCGGAGCGGTGCGAGAACGGGACCGAGTGGGTGTAGGGCTCCTCGCCGCGCAGCCGGCCCTCGGCGCGGAGGTCGGCGACGACCGCCTGCTGGGCCTCGGCCGCGGTCATCCCCGCGTAGGCCCCGGCCTCCTCGGTGAGGCGACCGTCCTCGCCGATCACGACGATCTCCTCGAGCCCGTGCTTGCGGCCGATCTCGAAGTCGTTGGGGTCGTGGCCGGGGGTGATCTTCAGCGCCCCGGTGCCGAACTCGGGATCGACGTGCTCGTCGGCGATGATCGGCAGCCGGCGCCCGACCAGCGGCAGCACGCAGAAGCCTCCGACCAGGTCGGCGAAGCGCTCGTCGCCGGGGTTGACCGCGACGGCGGTGTCGGCCAGCATCGTCTCCGGGCGCACGGTCGCCACCGTCAGCACCCGGTCGGAGCCCTCGACCGGGTAATCGATCTCGAACAGCGAGTCGACCACCTCGCGGTTCTCGACCTCGAGGTCGGAGATCGCCGAGCGCGAGCCCGGGTCCCAGTTGACCATGTAGTGGTCGCGGTAGATGTAGCCCTTGTCGAAGAGCTGCTTGAAGACCTTGTAGACGGCGCGGACGTAACCGTCGTCGAGCGTGAAGCGCTCGCGCTCGTAGTCGCAGGAGGCGCCGAGGCGCTTGTACTGCTCGACGATCCGCGAGCCGTATTCCTGCTTCCAGGCCCAGACCCGCTCGACGAACTCCTCGCGCCCGAGGTCGTGGCGGCTGACCCCTTCGGCCTTGAGCCCTTTCTCGACCACCGACTGGGTGGCGATGCCGGCGTGGTCGGTGCCGAGGATCCAGAGCGAGTTGCGCCCTTTCATCCGGTTCATCCGCACCAGCGCGTCCTGCATCGAGCCGTTCAGAGCATGCCCCATGTGCAGCGCCCCGGTCACGTTCGGCGGCGGGATCGCCACCGAGAAGTTCTCCTCCGGCGTCCCCGTCGCCTCCGGGTGGAAGTAGCCACCCTCGATCCACTCGGCGAAGATCCGCCCCTCGACCTCCGCCGGGTCGTAGCGGGTGATCTCCTCGAGCTTTTTCCGGCTATCGCCACTCATCCGCGGCGAGTCTAGATAGCCGCGTACGTATGTGGGGGTCGGGTGACCCTCAACCGAACCTCCCCGCTGTTGTGAGGGCGAGGGTCACCCGACCCCCACGCCCTAGGCGGTTTCTTCGCCGAGCCCATCCTCAGCGGCGCCGATGTCCTGGTGCGCAGCCTCGGTGACGAGGGTCGGGCGGCGGCCCTGGGTGATCGTCTCCTTGGTGACCACGCACTTGGTGACGTCGCGGCGCGAGGGCAGCTCGAACTGCACGTCGAGCAGGGTTTCCTCGAGGATCGAACGTAGTCCGCGGGCGCCGGTCTCGCGCTCGAGCGCCTTGTTGGCGATCGCCTCGAGGCTGTCCTCGGAGAAGACGAGCTCGATGTCGTCGAACTCGAAGAAGCGCTGGAACTGGCGGGTCAGCGCGTGCTTGGGCTCGGTCAGGATCGTGGTCAGGTCGTCGCGGCTGAGCTGGTGGATCGCGGTGATCACCGGCAGGCGGCCGATGAACTCGGGGATCAGGCCGTACTCGATCAGGTCCTCGGGGAGCACCTGCTCGAACCACTCGCCGGCGTCCTTCTTCTCGCGCGAGGAGATCGCGGCGCCGAAGCCGACACCGCGGTCGCCGACGCGGCGCTCGATCACCTTGTCGAGCTCGGCGAAGGAGCCGCCGCAGACGAAGAGGATGTTGGTGGTGTCGATCGTCAGGAACTCCTGGTGGGGATGCTTGCGCCCGCCCTGCGGCGGCACCGAGGCGGTGGTCCCCTCGAGGATCTTCAGCAAGGCCTGCTGGACGCCTTCGCCGGAGACGTCGCGGGTGATCGACGGGTTGTCGGCCTTGCGCGCGATCTTGTCGATCTCGTCGATGTAGATGATCCCCGTTTCGGCCTTCTTGACGTCGAAGTCGGCGGCCTGGATCAGCTTCAAGAGGATGTTCTCGACGTCCTCGCCGACGTAGCCGGCCTCGGTCAGCGCGGTCGCGTCGGCGATCGCGAAGGGGACGTTGAGGATGCGGGCGAGGGTCTGGGCGAGCAGCGTCTTGCCGCACCCGGTCGGCCCCAGCATCATGATGTTCGACTTCTGCAGCTCGACCTCGGTCTCTTCGGACTGGGCGATCTGGACGCGCTTGTAGTGGTTGTAGACCGCGACCGAGAGCGAGCGCTTGGCGGCCTCCTGGCCGACCACGTACTCCTCCAGCACGTCGTGGATTTCCTGCGGTTTGGGCAGGTTCTCGAGCTCGAAGGCGGGCGGCGCCGTCAGCTCCTCGTCGATGATCTCGTTGCAGAGGTCGATGCACTCGTCGCAGATGTAGACGCCGGGGCCGGCGATCAACTTCTTGACCTGGCGCTGCGACTTGCCGCAGAAGCTGCAGAGGAGCTGCTCGTTCGAGTCGGTGGGACGTGCCAGCGGAATCCCCTCCTATTGGGATTGGTCTTGAGCTCCAGCGGGCTCCCGAAGCTTAGTCGGGGCGGCCCGCCGGTACGTGGGGGTCGTTTACGGCGCCGGCCCTGCCGTCCCTGCTCCTGGGCTCGGCCTTGCGCCGGCTCGCTACCGTTGGCGCATGCCAGTCGAGCCCGAGATCGCCCCCGTCAGCCCCGCCCACTATGAGGAGCTGCTGCCGCTGATCGCGGCCTACCAGCGCTTCTACGAGGTGGATGACGTCGACGAGGACCGCAACCGCGAGTTCTTCCGCCGCTTCCTGGAGCCCAGCGAGGTCGGCCTGCTGCTCGGCGCCCACGCCGAGGACCGCTTCCTCGGCTACGCCTGCCTCTACTGGCACTTCAGCTCGACCCAGGCGGTCGAGACGGTGCTGATGAACGACCTCTACGTCGAGGCCGAGGCCCGCGGTCGCGGCGTCGGCCGGGCGCTGATCGAGGCCAGCGCCGAGGTCGCCCGCGCCCGCGGCGCCGCCCACCTGCAGTGGGCCACCGCGCCCGACAACCACACCGCCCAGCGCCTCTACGACGCGACCGGCGCCGAGCGCAGCGAGTGGTACGAGTACGAGCTCGGCCTCTGAGCGACCGGACGAGATCCACCAAAGCCGTCGCAATCGAGCAAAAGATTGACCTCACCCACGATCACCCTCGAAGAGGTGCCCCGTGACGCGCCAGAGGTGATGGCGCTCTACGCGCCGTTCATCCGCGAGGCGGACGGGCCGCTGGAGTACGACCGCGACGGGGCCGGGGTCGATATCGAGGCGGAGATCGCCGCCGGGCCGCCGCCGGACCTGGTGGCGCCGGGTGGGGTTTTCCTGCTCGCCCGCGTCGACGGCGAGCCGGCCGGGATCGGCGGCGTCCGCCATCTCGACACCGAGGTGGCCGAGGTCAAGAGCATGTTCGTCTCCCCCGCCCACCGCGGAATCGGCCTCGGTCGCCAGATCCTCGCCGAGCTCGACCGGATCGCCGCCGAGCACGGCTGCCGGGCGGTCCGCCTCGACAGCTCCGCCTACCTGACCGCGGCGCTCCGCCTCTACCGTGCCGCCGGCTACCGCGACGTCCCCGCCTACAACGACAACCCCAAAGCCGACGTCTGGTTCGAACGCTCGCTGACCGGCTAGCTGGGCGGCTGCTGCTCGATGCGGCGCTGCATGTTGCGGCGCAGGTACCAGTAGGCGCCGCCGGAGGCGAGCACGTAAATCGCCGCGAGGCCAAGGAAGAGGCCGCGACTGCCGGGCACGACGACGGCACCG
>JBFXEM010000214.1:0-4621 GCA_050180135.1 Solirubrobacterales bacterium
GACCTGGGACGCCGGCACCTTCATCGCCAACCCGACCTCGCGAATGCAGGTCGCGGCGGCACCGAACGGCGAACCGGTCACTGCCTGGCTGCAGTCGGGCGTGTTGATGGTAAAGCGCGGCAGCAGTGAACCGGTGACCATCGCCACCCTGAGCGTGCCCTCGGACCTCGACCTCGTGGTCGGTCCGAAAACCGACGAGTTCCCAAACGGCATGGTCCTCGTCACCTGGAGCCATTTCGTCCAGGACCCCGAGGCGCTGGCAGGGGCTTGCTGCGATCAGGCACGGGCCGCGGTTGGAAACGGGGCGACGATGAGTGCGCCGATCGAGCTCTCCGACGAGAACGAGAGCGTCGAGGACAGTCCCGCCACGCAGGCCCCCTCCGTGCAGGCCGCGATCGGCCCGGACGGGACCGCCTACGCGGCCTGGACCCGCTTCGACGGCGGCTTCTTCATCCCGGAAGCCTCGGTGCGCCCAGTAGGGGAGGGCTTCCCCGCTGTCCCCGACCAGATCTCGGGCGGAGACGCCTACGTGACTGACCTCGTCGCCGCGGCCGATGGGCGAGCGATCGTCGGCATCGAACACGTCGACAGCGAGGGTGACGAGCTCTATTTCCGGGCCGGGACCGCGATCTACGAGCCCGGCCCGGCGCCGACGAAAAACGATCCGGCCGGGCCACCGGCGCCCCCACCGCCTCCGCTCGCCGAGACGACGCCGCCGAAACTGAAGGTGGGGCTCTCGCGCAACGTGTTCGCGCCCGGCGCGAAGCTGAACCAGGTGGCGGTCAAGGACGGCGACCCCTCCTACGTGTGGAAGGCGGTGCGGACGCCGGTCAAGGTCGGCACGCGCCTCCTGGTCAGCCTCGACGAGCCGGCGAGCCTGGCGATTAGGGTCGACAAGGTCGGCTGCCTGAAAGCGAAACCTGGCAACCCGACGCGCGACATCTCGGGTCAGTGCCTGAAGCGCGACGAGAACGTGCAGCGGCTGCGAACCAACGGCAAGGCCGGCGCCAACAAGTTCACCTACCTCGGTGACTGGGGCGGGGGAAAGGTGAAACCGGGAGCGCTCTACGAGTTCGTGGTCGTGGCGACCGACAAGTTCGGCAACGCCTCGAAGCCGCGCAGCGTCCGCTTCAGCCTCGACGGCAAGCAGAACGCCAACGGCTTCTAGCGCCCATGGCGCGACGCTTGAGCGTCCCGTAAGACGCGCTCCGTATCCTCTGAAGCGAATGAAGAAACTGCTGATCCTCGGTTGCACCGGGTCGATCGGGACGCAGGCACTCGAAGTTGTCGCCGGCTCCGAGGAGATCCAGGTTGTCGGCCTCGCCGCCGGGCGGGGCTGGCAGACGACCGTCGAGCAGGCGCGCGAGCACGGCGTGCCGACGATCGCGATCGCCGACCCCGACGCGGCCTCCAGCGCCCGCGAGGCCTGGAGCGGCCGCGTGCTCAGCGGCGAGGAGGGCGTGCGCGAGCTGATCGGCGCGACCGATCCCGACCTCGTCCTCAACGCGATCGTCGGCGCCGCCGGTCTCGGTTCGACCGTGGTCGCGCTGACCGAGGGGATCGACGTCGCCCTCGCCAACAAGGAGAGCCTGGTCGTCGGCGGCGAGCTGGTGATGGCGCTCTCCGAGGCGACCGGGGCCCGCCTGCTTCCGGTCGACTCCGAGCACTCGGCTCTGCACCAGCTGATCGGCGGCGAGGCGCCTGGCACCGTCACCAAGCTGGTCCTCACCGCCTCCGGCGGGCCCTTCCGCGGTCGCGAGGATCTCGACGGGGTGAGCGTCGCCGACGCGCTCGCGCACCCGACCTGGGAGATGGGCGGGCGGATCACGATCGACTGCGCGACGCTGATGAACAAGGGCTTCGAGGCGATCGAGGCCCACCATCTCTTCGCCGTCCCCTACGAGCGGATCGGGGTGGTCGTCCACCCGCAGTCGCTGATCCACTCGCTGATCCACCTCAACGACGGCTCCTCGCTTGCCCACCTCGGCTACCCGGACATGCGGGTCCCGATCTCCTACGCGCTGCACTATCCCGAGCGGATGGACGTCGACGTGCCCCAGCTCGACCTCGCCGAGGTCGGCTCGCTGACCTTCGAGGCACCCGACCTGGAGACCTTCGCCTGCCTGCGCCTGGCCCTGGAGGCCGGCGCGGCGGGGGGGACGGCGCCCTGCGTCCTCAATGCCGCCGACGAGGTCGCGGTCGCCGCCTTCCTCGCCGGCGAGATCCCATTCACCGGGATCGCCGCCGTGATCGAGCGGGTGCTGGCGGAGATGGGGGCGGCGCCGGTGACCCACTTCGACGACCTCTTCGCCGCCGACGCCGAGGCCCGCCGCCGCAGCGAAGACCTGGTGCGGGGGTTGACTCCAGCATGAACTGGCTGCTGATCTTCCTCGGCTTCGCGCTGCTGATCGTCCTGCACGAGGCCGGGCACTTCTTCGCCGCCAAGGCGACCGGGATGCGGGTCGAGAAGTTCTTCCTCTTCTTCGGGCCGAAGCTGTGGTCGGTCAAACGCGGCGAGACCGAGTACGGGGTCGCGGCGATCCCGCTCGGCGGCTACGTGAAAATCACCGGCATGAACCCGGAGGAGGAGATTCCTCCGGAGGTCGCCGAGCGCGCCTACTACCGCCAGCCGGTCTGGAAGCGGATCGTCGTGATCGGAGCCGGGCCGGCGGTCAACATCGTGCTCGCCTTCGCGATCATCTTCTTCGTCGTTCTCGCCAACGGCCAGCAGGACCCGATCCAGTCGGTCGGCGCGGTCAAGACCGGGACGCCGGCGGCGCAGGCGCTGCAGCCGGGCGATCGGATCGTCTCGGTCGACGGCAAGGCCTACCCGGGTCTCGACGTCGAAGCGCGGCTGGAACGGTTCCGCGCCGACATCGCCGCTCACAAATGCGCCGGCAAGCAGGTCGACGGCTGCGTCGCCGCGACCCCGGTGGCGCTGCGGATCGTGCGTGATGGCGAGCCGCAGACGATCCTCGTCAAGCCCGAGTACGACGCTGCCGCCGGGCGCGCTCTGGTCGGTTTCGAATACGACAGCCGCTCGATCGACGTCGGTCCCGGGACCGCGGCCAGCGAAGCCGGCGACGCGGTCTGGAAGGTGGCCTCGGGCACGGTCACGGTGTTCAGTCGCCTGTTCGAAGAGGAAAAGCGCAAGCAGGTCTCCGGGATCGTCGGCGTCAGCGACGTCGCCAACCAGACGATCGACGAAAGCGCCACCCGCTCGCTGCTGCTGCTGGCTCTGGTCAGCCTCTCGCTGGGCCTGATCAACCTGCTGCCGATCCTGCCGCTCGACGGTGGTCACATCTTCTGGAGCCTGGTCGAGAAACTGCGCGGTCGGCCGGTGTCCCTGCGGGTGATGGAAAAAGCCAGCATGATCGGCTTCGCGCTCGTCCTGATGCTGTTCGTGCTCGGCCTCTCCAACGACCTCGGCCGGCTCGGCGACAGCGTCACCACCCGGTGACAGGGCGCGCCGCGTCGCCCAGATAACCTCTGCTCATGGCTTCCAAAAGGCAAATCTTCGTGGGCAAGGTGCCGATCGGCGGCGGCGCCCCGGTCGCCGTGCAGACGATGACCAAGACCGAGACCGCCAACCTCGAGGCGACGATGGAGCAGATCCACAAGGTCGCCGAGGCCGGCGCCGACATCGTCCGCTGCGCGGTCCCGCGCGAGCAGGACGTGGAAGCGCTGAAGACGATCGTCAAGCGCTCGCCGATCCCGATCATCGCCGACATCCACTTCAACCACACGCTGGCGCTGAAAGCGATCGACGCCGGCGCCGACTGCATCCGCCTCAACCCGGGCAACATCGGCGGCCGCGACAAAGTCGCCGAGGTCGCCGAGAAGGCCAACGCGAAGGGCGTGCCGATGCGGATCGGGGTCAACTCCGGCTCGCTGCCCAAGCACCTGCACGAGCTTGAGCGCGAGGCCCCGATCGAGGCGCTGGTCGCGGCCGCGATCGAGTTCACCGAACTGATGGAGAGCCTCGATTTCGAAAACTTCAAGATCTCGATCAAGTCGACGAACGTGCCCTATACGATCGCCGCCAACCGCCTGCTCTCCGAGAAGGTCCCCTACCCGCTGCACCTGGGGATCACCGAGGCCGGCACCAAATGGTCCGGCTCGCTGAAATCGGCGGTCGGTCTCGGCACGCTGCTGGCCGACGGGGTGGGGGACACGATCCGAATCAGCCTCTCGACCTTTCATGCCGAGGAGGAGGTCAAAGTCGCCTGGGAGATCCTCAAGGCGCTGCAGCTGCGCGAGAAAGGCCCGGTCCTGATCGCCTGCCCGACCTGCGGGCGGTTGCAGTTCGACATGGACTCGGTCGTGGCCGAAATCGAGCAGCGGCTGGAAAGCTATGAGGAGCCGGTCGAGGTGGCGGTGCTCGGCTGCGCGGTCAACGGAATCGGCGAGGCCAGCGCCGCCGACTTCGGGATCGCCGGGGCCAAGAACGAGGGCCTGATCTTCGCCGGCGGCAAACCGCTGCGCAAGGTGCCCCAGGAGACCCTGGTCGACACCCTCTTCGAAGAGATCGACAAGTCGCTCGGTCGCGAGGGCAAGGTCGATTTCGACGAGCGCGAGTCGCGCGAGGGGGCCGAGTGGCTGGCCAGGATCGAGGAGGAAA
>JBFXEM010000215.1:0-4616 GCA_050180135.1 Solirubrobacterales bacterium
CAGCGCGCGTGGTGGTCCATCTCGACGTTGGTGACGACGGCGATCTCCGGTCGCAGGTCGAGGAAGCTGCCATCGCTCTCGTCGGCCTCGGCGACCACCCACTCGCCCTCGCCCCAGCCGGCGTTGACCGCCTCGCCCGCGGCGCCGAGGCCGGGGACCTCGCCCCCGACGAAGAAGGCGGGGTCGGCGCCCAGCGCCCGCAGCGCCCAGACCGCCATCGCCGTCGTCGTCGTCTTGCCGTGGGTGCCGGCGATCGCGATCAGCCGCTTCTCGGCGCAGAGCTCGGCCAGCAGGGCGCCGCGGTGGATCGGCTCGATCCCGCGCTCGCGGGCCAGCGACAGCTCCGGGTTCTCGGCGGAGATCGCGGTGGAGACCACCACCTCGGCAGCGTCGGGCAGGTTGGCGGCGTCGTGGCCGACCACCGGCTCCAGGCCCGCCGCGCGCAGTCGCTCCATATAAGAGGAGTCGGCGCGATCGCTGCCGGTGACCGTGGCCCCGAGCCGAGCGCAGACCAGCGCCAGGCCACTCATCCCGGCGCCGCCGATGCCGATGAAGTGAAGGCGGCGCTCGCTCCAGTCCCTAGCCACGCGCCACCTCCAGGACCTGGTCGGCGATGCGGCGGGCGGCGTCGGGCTTGGCGATCCGCCCCGCGGCGGCCGCCATCTCCCGCAACCGTGCCTGCTCGCCGAACAGGGATTCGACCTCGACCGCGAGCCGCTCCGCGCTCAGCTCGGCGTCGGCGATCACCGTCGCCGCACCCTGCTTGCGCATCCACTCGGCGTTGGCGGCCTGGTGGTCGGCGGTGGCGTGCGGGTAAGGGACGAGGATCGCTGGACGCCCGGCCGCGGTCAGTTCGAAGATCGAGCCGCCCGAGCGGCCGAGCACGAGGTCGGCGGCGGCCAGGACCTCGCCGAAGTTCGGCTCGTAGGCGCTGAGGAGATAGCGCTCGTTATATGGAGCGGCGGCGAGCCGGGTGGCGAGCTCATCGTGGTCGCGGTGGCCGCTGAGGTGGATCACGTCGAAGTCGCGGCCGGGGCGCTCGGCGAAGGCTTCGACGGCGGCGAGGTTGATCGAGCGGGCACCCTGGCTACCGCCGAAGACCATCAGGCACCGCGCCTCGGGCGCGATCCCGAAACGCCTGCGGGCCGCCTCGCGGTCGGCGTTGACGACTCCGGCCGGGACCGGACGGCCGGTCAGCTCGTAGCGATCGCCCTCGCGCCCGGCGATCGGGAAGGCGAGGCAGACCCGCCGCGCCCGCGAGGCCAGCAGCCGGTTGGCGAGGCCCATGTGGCTGTCGGCCTCGGTCAGGACGAGCGGCGTCCCGGTCAACGCCGCCGCCAGCCCGGCCGGCCCGGCGACGAAGCCGCCGCCGCCCATGACCACGTCGGCACCGCGCCGGCGCAGCACCTTGCGCGCCGCTCCGACCGCGGCCAGCGCCTCCAGCCCGGCCCGCGCCGCCCGCAGCGGGTTGCGCCGGTCGATGCCGCGGACCTTGACGAAATCGATCTCGTAGCCGGCCGCCGGAACCAACTCCGCCTCGACCCGCTCGCGGGTACCGAGGAAGCTGACCTCGGCGCCGCTAGCCCGAAGTTCGTCGGCGACCGCCATGGCGGGAACTACGTGGCCTGCGGTTCCCCCCGCTGCCACCACTACCTTTGGCTTTCCTGGCACCGCTCGATCGACTCCTTTCACGGGCGGGCGCTCGGCCGCCTTCGACGCTGCGCAGTCTGCCAGCGCGGGCCCCCGGAGCAGTCGCCGCCGCGGCGGCGGTGCCGCCACGAGCCACGTTGAGGATCAGCCCGATCGCGAACAGCGAGGTCATCAGGCTGCTGTTGCCGTAGGAGACGAAGGGCAGTGGTACTCCGGTCAGCGGCGCCAGGCCCATGACCGCGAAGAGGTTGATCGTGGCCTGCACGAGGATCAGCGAGGTCAGCCCCGCGACCAGCAGCTTGCCGTAGTTGTCGCGCGCTTTCTGGGCGACTTTGAGGCCGGCATAGCCGAGCATCGCGAAGAGCCCGACGACCCCGACGATCCCGACCAGGCCCAGCTCCTCGCCGATCACGGCGGAGATCATGTCGGTGTGGGCCTCCGGCAGGTAGAAGGCCTTCTGGACGCCGTTGCCGATGCCGACCCCGAAGAGGCCGCCGGAGCCGAGGGCGATCTTCGCCTGGGCAGCCTGGAAGCCGGCCCCGTGGACGTCGTCGCCGGGGTTGAGGAAGCCGGTCAGGCGGGCCATCCGGTAGGGCTCGACGATCGTCAGCAACAGCGCCAGGACCGCGATGCCCAGGGCCAGCTTGCCGAGGTCGGCCGGGCGGGCTCCGGCGGCGATCAGCATCGAGCCCACGGAGAAGGCGATCACCATCGTCGTCCCCATGTCCGGCTGCATCATGATCAGCAGGCAGCTGGCCCCGACCACGAGCAGGAACGGCATCATTCCCTCGATCGTCCGCACCCGCTTCGGCTTGCGGGAGAGGAGATCGGCGCCGTAGAGGATCAGCGCCACCTTGGCGACCTCCGAGGGCTGGATCTGCAGGAATCCGGAGCCGATCCAGCGACTGGCGCCGTTGACGCTGTTGCCGGCGCCGAGCACGACCAGCAGCAGGAAGATCGAGCCGGCGAGGAAGGCCGGGGTCAGCCGCCGTACCGCGGTCAGGTTGAGGCGGGCGGTGAAGTGCATGATCACGAGCCCGACGGCGCCGAACAGCAGCGTCCGCTTCAGGTAGAAGGCGCTGTCGGAGAGGCCGCCGTTCTGGAGGATGCGGGTGGTCGAGCTGGCCGAGAAGACCATCACCGCGCCCAGTGCCAGCAGGCAGAGGGTCGCGGTCAGCAGCAGGCTGTACTCGGCGGAGACGGTGGCGGCGCGGCGCTTGGCCTTCTTGCCCTTGCCTCTGGTGGCAGCGCCGAAGCGGCGCAGCGCCAGCGTGCTCACGCGAGCGCCTCGACGATCTCGCGAAAGCGCTCCCCGCGCGCTTCGTAGTTGGCGAAGGCGTCGAAGCTGGCACAGGCCGGCGAGAGCAGCACCACCTCGCCGCGAGTCGCCGCGGCGGCGGCGCGGCGAACCGCGTCCTCGAGGTCGGCGCAGCGGTGCAGCTCGATCCCCGCCGCGCGGGCCGGGGCCAGTTCGGTGGCCAGGCGCTCGGCCGTGTCGCCGATCAGGTAGCAGGCGGCACAGCGCTCGCGGACCGGGCCCAGCAGCGGCGCGAACTCTTCCTCCTTCTCGCTGCCGCCGAGGATCACGTGCACGCCGCCCTCGAAGGCGCGCAGCCCGACCGCGGCGGCGGCGACGTTGGTCGCCTTGGAGTCGTTGACGTAGCGGACGCCGGCGATCTCGGCCACCGGCTCGAGCCGGTGCGGGACGCCCGCGAAGCTGCGCAGGCCGGCGCACACGGCCTCGCGGCCGATGCCCATCGAGAGCGCCGCCGCGGCCGCGGCCATCGCGTTGGCGACGTTGTGCTCGCCGATCAGGCCGAGCTCGGAAACGGCGATCAGCGGCTCGCCGTCGTAGAAGATCTTCCCCGCGGCCAGCGCCACCTCGCGCTCGGGGTCGGGACCGGTGCCGAAGGCGATGCGGCGGGCGCAGCCGCCGAGGTCGATCCCGTCCAGCGCCGGCTCGTCGGCGTTGTAGACCGCGACGTCGTCGTTGCCCTGGTTGGCGAAGATGCGGAGCTTGGCGTCGAAGTAGGACTCGATCGCGCCGTGGCGGTCGAGGTGGTCGGGGGCGAGGTTGAGGAAGACCGCGCACTCGGGGGCGAACAGGCTGGCGTCTTCGAGCTGGAAGCTGGAGCACTCGCAGACGACGGTGGCGTCGGCCTCGACCTCGCCGACCAGGGCCGAGAGCGGCTTGCCGACGTTGCCGGCGACCGCGACCGGCTCACCGGCGCTGCGGTAGAGGTGGCCGATCAGCTCGACCGTGGTCGTCTTGCCGTTGGTGCCGGTCACCGCGACGAACCGGTTCGGTAGCGCCCGCCAGGCCAGCTCGAGCTCGCCGACGACCTCGATCCCCCGCTGCAGAGCGGCAGCGATCGCGGGCGCCTCCCGGGGAACCCCCGGGCTCTTGACGACCGTTCGCGTCCCCTCGAGCTGTACCAGACCATCCGTATCCAGAAGCACTTCGACGCCGAGCTCCGAAAGCCTTCCAGCCCCCTCGGGATGCCCGGAATCGACCGCCCGCACGCTCTCGCCGCGCCCGGCCAGCAGGCGCGCGGCGGCCTGCCCGGAGCGGGCCAGGCCGACCACCAGGAACGGGCCTTTGGGCAGCGGCGGGCGGATCTCCTTGGCCGGAAGGGCGTTCATCTCATAGAGGTTCGCGATGGG
This sequence comes from Solirubrobacterales bacterium, assembly GCA_050180135.1. GTDB lineage: Bacteria > Actinomycetota > Thermoleophilia > Solirubrobacterales > 70-9 > VAYN01. Next base: position 4,315 of record JBFXEM010000215.1, read on the forward strand.
GCGGGATGCCCCTCTCGCGGAGACTTTGGGAGCGCAGCGAAGACGAACTCCGCTTTACTGCCGGCCGGACGGTCTCCGCGGGAGGGGCATCCCGCCCCTCAACGCCCGATGCTCTGCTGATACAGCGTGAAGCCGATCCCCGAGCAGACGGCAGCGATGATCCAGAAGCGCAGCATGATCTTCGTCTCCGACCAGGCCATCATCTCGAAGTGGTGGTGCAGCGGGGCCATCAGGAAGACGCGGCGGCGGAAGGTCTTGAAGGAGAAGACCTGGATCGCGACCGAGAGCGCCTCGATCACGAA
>JBFXEM010000216.1:0-4608 GCA_050180135.1 Solirubrobacterales bacterium
TCACCGGCGAGGCCTCGGTCATCCCGTAGGTGTTGTTGATCCCGACCCCGTAGCGCTCGATCCAGCGCCGCATCACCTCGGGCGGGACGGGCGAGCCGCCGGTGACGACGATCTCCAGCGAGCCGAGGTCGCGGCCGTCCTTGGCGACCTGCTCTTGGAGCCCGATCATCATCGTCGGCACCAGCGAGGCCGAGGTGCAGCTCTCCTGCTCGATCGTGCGCACGATCCGCGCCGGGTCGAAGGTGACGGCAGGCATCTGCGCCGAGCCGGTCGCGACCGAGCCAAGCGTCGACATCACGCAGCCGCCACAGTGGAAGTAGGGCATCGGGTTGCTGTGGCGGCCGTGCTGGCGCAGGTTGGCGCGGTGGACGAAGAGGCGGGCGTCGTTGACGATGCCGCCGTGGCTCAGCTCCGCCCCCTTCGGGAAGCCGGTGGTGCCGGAGGTGAACTGGATCTGCGAGGTGTCCTCGGCGCGGACGGCGGCGGCGGTGCGCTCGAGCCGGCCCTCGTCGACGCCGTCGCCCGTGGCCAGCCACTCCGCCCAGGAGGGCGCCCCGTCGGCCTCGCCGATCGGGACCAGCAGTCGCACGTGGTCGAGCTCGGCGCTGGCGGCGAGGGTCATCTCCCAGAGGCTGGCCCCACGGTTCTCGGGCAGCACGAAGCAGGCGCTCGCCTTCGCCTTGGCGAGCACGAACTCGGCCTCGCTGCTGCGGTAGAGCGGGTTCATCGGCACCACGACGGCGCCGGCGTAGGCGGCGCCGAACTGCAGCTCCAGCCACTCGGGGACGTTGGTCGCCCAGATCCCGAAGCGCTCGCCCGGCTCGATCCCTGAGGCGAGCAGCGCCCGCCCGACCCGCCGCGCCCGCTCGCGCAGCTCGGCGAAGCTCCAGCGGGCGGCGATGCCGAGGTCCTCGTAGGCCGAGAAGACGACCGCCTCGTGGTCGGGCCAGCGCTCGGCCGCCTCGTCGAGCAGGCCGCCGACGGTGAGATCGCGCAACGGCGGCTCTTCCCCGGCCGCGGGGACCCAGTGGGAGAGGCCAGGCTCGGCGATGCCCATGCGACGGCCCTCAATCCAGGCGCAGCTCTTGGAACGGAGCCTCGCCGGGGTAGGCGGTTTCGGTCGCCAGGCGGACGCCGCAGCCGGGGCAGCAGTAGTCGCGCCAGACGACCTCGTCGTCGACGAACTTGGCCGGGTCGGGGTGGCTCGGGTCGAGGGAGCGCAGCGGCCGCTCCAGCACCGCCATCCGCTCCTTCGCGTTGCCGGCGAGCGGACCGAGGTCGGTGGCGCAGCGGTGGCAGCGCAGGACCCCCGCCTCGCGGTCGATCAGGTAGGCGTCGCCGATCGGCTGGCCGGAGTCCGCCGCCGCCGCGACCGGCGGCGCCAGCTGCTCGCGCTCGGCGCCGCACTCGCGCAGCCGTTCGAGGAAACGCCGCTCGCGCTTGCGGGCGGTCGCCTCGGCGTCGACCTCGCCCTCGCCGTCGAGCCTGACCGCGTAGAGCTCGTCCGCCGCCCGCGGGCTGACGGCGCCCTCGGCGACGTCGGTGAGGACCGCCTCGGGGTCGCGGGTCAGCGGGTCGCCGTAGCCGCCGGGGGCGAGCCAGTTCCAGTAGAGGACGTCGTCGTCGGTGACCGCGAAGCCGTCGCCCTTGCCGCCGATCTCCAGCTCGGTGCCCTCCAGCTCGTCGAGGTCCTGCGGCATCTCGCCGGCGGCGAAGCGCGCCCGCAGGTCGGAGCCCTGGACCACCCGCGTCTCCATGATCGAGCCGGGGTCGCCACCGAAGAGTCCGGGCGTCTTCGGGATCCCCTCGTTGCAGTAGAGGCCGAGGAAGGACTCGCCCTTGTGCGGGACGTAGGCGATCTCGCCGCCGTTGCCGGCGCGCTGGCGGCCGGCGCCGCCGCTGTCGGGGTGCTCGCGGCGGAACAGGTAGAGGATCGGCCAGTCGGCCTCGTAGGCCTCGACGTTGGGGCCGCGCCCCTCGGGGATCCAGAAGTGGCCGTTGGCGAATTCGCCGTCGCGCTGGTAGGTGGCGCTGCCGCCGCCGAGCATGTTGTCGCCCATGCCGCCGACGAAGTAGTCGCCGCGCTGGTTGTCGCCGGCGACGAAGTGGCAGGGCCACTGGGCGCCGTCGGGGGTGACCGCGTTGGCGCGCATCTGCGGATCGGTCGAGGCGAGCATCATCTTCGAGACCAGCGCGTTGCCGAGCGAGACAGCGGTCTCGGTCGCGTAGACGCCGGCCGGGCTGACCGCGGCGCCCCAGTCGGGCGAGGTGATCTTGCCCGGTTCGGGGTCGAACTTGCACAGGCGCGCGGCGCCGCCGATGCAGCCCATCTGGCCCGGCAGCATCAGCACGTTGATCGAGCCGAGGATCGCCCCGCGCCAGGCGGCGAAGCCGACGTTGATCGCGCCGACCTGGTCGTGGGTGCCGACGTTGTCCCAGATCAGCTCGCGGCCCCGCTTGCGAACCGTGGTCTGGACCGGGTAGGTGCCGCGGTCGCCGTTGCGGGAGACCTCCTGGATCAGGCGGTCGGAGTAGGTGCCGTCGGGGATCGTGTCGAGGGCCTGTTCGAAGGCGCGCTGGCTGGCGTCGAGGGCGCGGCGCATGACCCCCTTGACGACCGCCTTGCCGTACTTGTCGACGAGGCCGAGGATGCGCGAGCGGGCGGCGTTGTTGCCGGCGATCGTCGCTCGCAGGTCGAGCGAGAGGTTCTCCGGGGTGCGCGAGCAGCGCCGGTAGAGGGCCTCCATGTCCTCGACGATCTGGTTGCCCTCGACGATCTTGAAGGGCGGGAAGCTGGGCGGGTCCCAGAAGGCGTCCTCGGCGTTGGGGCAGAAGGAGCCGGGAACGGTGCCGCCGATGTCGTTCTGGTGGGAGATGTTGGCGACCCAGCAGAAGACTTCGCCGTCGACGAAGACCGGACACATCAGGCCGACGTCGGGCTGGTGGGCGGTGCCGATGATCGGGTCGTTGCAGAGCCACATGTCGCCGTCGACGACCCGTTCGCCGCGGTTTTCGAGGATGTAGCGGGTCATCATGTCGAGCATTCCCGACATGTACTGCAGGCAGGGCCCGAAGTAGAGGAGCTCGGCGTCCTCGGTCATGATGCAGGGCTGGAAGTCGCGGATCTCGACCGTGATCTGGGAGACCGCGAGGTTCTCGATCTCGCGCACGTGCTCGGCGTTGGCGTTCCAGAGCCCGTGGCGGACGACCTCGTAGGTGATCGGGTCGATCTCGGTCTCGGCCTCGGTGTTCAGCGTCAGGTTCGGCGGCACCTTGACCGGGCCGGTCGGATTGAAGGCGTGGTCGGTCCCGTCCCAGAACTCGGGCGGGCGCACGGGGCGGCCACTGTCGGCGCTCGGGGCGGTGGCGGTGGTGGGGTTCATCGGTCTGCCTCCCTTACGCGGACGCGGTTGCGGGGTTCAAGTTCATGACGAAGTCGCCGGTCGGCCGGCGCTCGCAGCTGGTCCCCGGGGGGACGACGATCCCGGTGATCGCGAGGTCGATCACGGCCGGCCCCGCGACCAGCTCGCCGATCGGCATCGCGTCGCCGTTGTAGACGGCGGCGTCGACGGCGCCCTGGCCGCGCTCGAAGTAGACCTCGCGCGCGCCCACGCGGTACTCCTCGCCGGAGGCGACGTCGAGCCGGTCGAGGTTGGCCGAGCCCATCACGATCGCCGGCTCGAGCCGGATCGAGACGATCTCGACGCGGGCGCCGGGCAGCAGCGCCACCTCGCCGTAGCGTTCGGTGTAGAGGTTGACGAACTGGCGTTTGACTTCCTCCAGCGTCTCCGGCGTGATCGGGCCGTCGGGGAAGCGCATCTCGAGCTCGTGGCGCTGCCACTGGAAGCGCATCCGAGCGAAGCGGCGGAACTCGAAGTCGCTGACGTCCTCGCGGGCGGAGAGCGCGGCGCGGGCCTGCTCGTCGAGCCCGTCGAAGGCGCCCTGGACGTCGCCGATCTCGAACGGCTCGATCAGCACGACCGAGGATTCGTACTGGTAGCGGATGTCCGCCTGGGAGATCCCGAAGGCCGACCAGACCGAGGCCGCCTCGCCGGGGACGACGATCGTGTCGACGCCGAGGCTGGCGGCGTAGCCGGCGGCGTGGAAGGGACCGGCGCCGCCGTAGGACATGAGGACGAAGTCGCGCGGGTCGAAGCCGCGGCCGATGATCTCGTTCTCCAGCGCGTTGGCCATCTTCGCGTTGGCGACCTCGACGATGCCGAGGGCGGCGTCGGTGACCGAGAGGCCGAGCGGGTCGGCGACCTTCTCCTTGATCGCCTTCTCCGCCAGGTCGCGGCGCGGCTTGAAGCCGCCCCGCTCGCCCTTGGAGCCGAAGGTCGCCTCGGGGGCGATGTAGCCGAGGATCAGGTCGGCGTCGGTCACGGTCGGCTCGGTGCCGCCGCGGTCGTAGCAGCAGGGGCCGGGCAGCGACGAGGCGCTCTGGGGGCCGACCCGGAGGCCGCCGCCGAGCTCGTCGATCCAGGCGATCGAGCCGCCGCCGGCGCCGATCGAGATCACCTCGACGGCGGGGACGCGGTAGCGCCACTTGCCGAGCAGGGTGTCGTCGGCGGCCAGCGGCTCGCCGTCCTTGATGATCCCGACGTCGAA
>JBFXEM010000217.1:0-4595 GCA_050180135.1 Solirubrobacterales bacterium
GCAGCGACTCGACCGCCCTCGCGGCCGCCTGCCACGAGGCCACCGGCGGCAACCCGTTCCTGATTCACGAGCTGCTGGCCGAGCTGGAGGTCGGCGCCGGGAAAGTCGAGGCGCTCTCGCCGGAGCGGATCGCGGCGATGGGGCCGGAGCGGATCGCCGACAGCGTGACCGACCGGGCGCGGCGGCTCGATCCCCTCGGCCCGGAGGTCGCCCGCGCGGTCGCGGTGCTGGGCGACGGCGCCAACCTCGGCGCGGTCGCCCAGCTGGTCGAGACCGCCCAGTCGCGGGTCGCGGCGATCGTCGACGGGCTGGCCGCGGCGACGATCCTCGTCGCCGGCCCCGGTCACCGCTTCGTGCACCCGCTGCTGCGGGCCTCGGTCTACGACGCGATCCCCGCCGCCGCCCGCGCGCTCGCCCACGCGCGCGCCGCCGGCGTGCTCGCCGAGCAGGGCGCAGATCCCGAGGAGATCGCCGCGCACCTCCTCCTCTGCGAGCCCGGCGCCGCGCCCGGCGCCCTCTCGGCGCTCGACGCCGCCGCCCGCAACGCGTCCGCACGGGGCGCCACCGACAGCGCCGCGACCTACCTGCGGCGGGCACTCGCGGAGGGCGTGGATGCGCCGACCCGCGCCCAGCTGCTGCACCGGCTCGGCCTCGCCGAGGTGGTCCTGCGCGACCCCGCCGCGCTCGCCCACCTCGGCGAGGCAGCCGCGCTGGTCGAGGACCCCGAGCGGGCACTGGAGATCTCCCTCGGGTTGATCGAGGTGCTCTTCATCGCCGGCCAGTGGGACGCCGCGGTGGCGGCCTGCGACGCCGCAATCGCCCGCTTCGGTTCGACCGACCTCCCCGCCCTGCTCGAGCTCGAAGGCAACCGCGCCGCCGGCCGCGGCTACGACCGCGAGCTGGTCGCCGAGTACGAGCGCGACCTGCCCTCCCTTCTGGCGCTGGTCGAGGGGCGCCACGACGAAGAGTCGAGCCGGCTGCGCTGGGTCCTCGCCGCCCTCTGCGCGATCCGCGGCGAACCGCGCCAGCTCGTCCTCGACCTGCTCGGCCCGGTCTCGACCGAGTGGGTGGTCGGCGACCGCGGCCGCGAAACCTCGCTGGTCACCCACGCGGTGCTGGCGCTGCTGCTGGTCGACTCCTTCGCCGACGGCGAGCGCCTGACCGCGGCCCTGCTCGCGGACGGGCGTCGGCGCGGCTCGCTGCTGGCGATCGTCGCCGGGCTCGGCTTCGAGGCCTCCCGCGAGCAGATGCGCGGCAGCCTCGCCGCCGCGGAGGCGAACCTGAACACGGCGATCGAGCTGCTGCGCGAGAACGACCTCAGCCTGATGGCGCTGGCCACCTCGCTCAACTTCTGCCTCGACGCGATCGTCGAACGGCGCGCGCTGGAGCCGCTGTTCGACCTGGTGGCGGAGCTCGAGGTGCCGCCGCCGCTGGCCAGGACCTTCTGGGGAGGGATGGCACTGGAAGTCCAGGGCGCGGTCAGCGCGCTGCGCGGGGAACGGCGGACCGCGATCGAGCAGCTGCGCGGGGCCGAGGAGATCTACCGGCCGCTGCGGGTCTCGCCCCGGTTCAGCCCCTGGCGCTCGCGCCTGGCGCTGGCGTTGCCGCGCGAGTCGCAGGCAGAGGCCGTCGCTCTAGCCGAGGAGGAGCTGGCGCTGGCCGTTGAGCTCGGCTCGGCGCGAGCGCGGGGCGTGGCGCTGCGCACGCTCGGCCTGCTCGGCGGCGAGGGGGCCGGGCTAAAGCGGCTGGGCGAGTCGGTCACGGCGCTGCGGGAATCCCCCGCCCGCCTCGAGCTGGCCCGCTCGCTGGCCGAGCTGGGTGCCGCCCTGCGGCGTGGAAACCAGCGCAGCGAAGCGCGCGAGCGGCTGCGCGAGGCCGCCGACCTGGCCCAGCGCTGCGGCGCCGAGCGCCTCGAGCAGCGGGTTCAGGAGGAGCTGCGCGTTGCCGGAGCGAGGCCGCGGCGGCGGGCCGTCTCCGGGGTCGATGCGCTGACCCCGGCCGAGCGCCGCGTGGCCGGGGCGGCGGCCGAGGGTGCCAGCAACCGCGAGATCGCGCAGCTGCTCTTCGTCTCCCTGCGCACCGTCGAGATGCACCTCACCAACACCTACCGCAAGCTCGGACTCAACTCACGGGCCGAGCTCGCGGCCGCGCTCGCCACGGACCCGACCGGGTCATAGCGGCAGCTTCCTGGCGTTGGCGCGGCAGCGCTTGCGCGCTTCGGCCGTCGGCTTCTTCTTGCACTTGGCGAGCGCCTTGGCGCGCTTGCCCGTCGCGGCCGGGGGGCCGGGAACCTGGACGGTGACGATCGTCGGCGGGGCCGGAGGCGGCGGCGCGATCTCGAGGTTGAGCGCCCAGCCGCTCATTTCGAAGCCGACCTCGCCGGCGGTGTCGTCCAGCATGAACAGCTTCCACGCACCGTTTGGCGAGATCCCGTTGAAGGCGGAGAGGGAGTTCAGGTAGGGCCCGGCCGGACCGCCTTTGACGGCCAGGTTGTCGAGGTCCGGATCGCCGTAGTTCGTGGGTTTGACCAGCGATCGCTGCCCTGGCGCCCCGCAGTTTCCGCTGGGGACGAAGACGGGCGCCGCGTCGTCGAAGGTCCAGTACTGAACCGAGGCCGTACTGGAGCACGCATCGGACATCAGCATCACGTTGGCCCCGTTGGGCCCGACCAGTGCCATGTCGAGCTGGCCGCCGTGAGTGCCGAGTTCGATCACCGTCACGGTCGCCTTCGTGACCGTGCCGGTGACCCCGGAGACGTCGATGGTCCCGGGGTAGTTGTTCGCGGCCCCGACCGTACCGCCGTCTTCGCCGGGTCCATAACCCTGGAGGTTGAGGTAGGTGCGGCTGTCGGCCTGCGCCAGCGCCGGCCACAGCAGCGCCAGCGCGAGCAACGCCAGCAGCGGCCAGAGGCGACGCATCGCCCCTGGCCCGATCGGGCGGTCGATCGGCTTCACCGGGCCCTAGTTGAAGACGATGAAGAAGGCCGAGTTGGTGAACCCACCCGTGTTTTTCTGGATTTCGACGCTGGCGGCGCCGTCGGGGCAGCTGGTGACGAAGTCCTCGAAGGAGGCGTTGTAGACGCGTCCGACCAGGCCGCCGTCGCCGCCGACCAGGACGTTCTTGACCGGCACGCTCGCCGACACGCAGTAGTAGCCGGTCTGCGCGGTCAGTTTGGTCAGCGAGATGTTCTTCGAGTTGGCGGCGTCGAGCGAGCCGTCGGCGTTGACGTGCCCGTAGGCGAGCGCGCTGCCGGGAGCACCGGGAGCCCCGGGGGCACCGGCCGGGCCGGGCGTGCCGACCGGCAGTTTCTTCAGCGCCGTCAGCGGGATCGACCCTTTCTTGATGTCCTTGCCGGTGATCGTGCCGTTGATGATGTTGCCGCCGTTGATCGTCCCGGCGGCATAAGCGCCCCCACCAAGGGCGATGAAGAGGGCCGCGAAGGCGGTCACGTTGGCGAAGCTCAGCTTGCTGCGGAGGCGCTGCATCTAGGTTCCTTTCGAGGGCGCATACGGGTCGAACCAGCATGTTTCGGCTTTCTGGGGGCATTCCGCAACGTGGTCGCACCGAAGGATTAGCGCGCCCGGGCGTCCGGTTTCCGACGACTGGAGGATTTTGGTAGCCCCAAGCACCACCATCCTCCAGGCGGCGTGAGCAGCCGCGGTCGTAATCCTTCGGTGCGACCACGTTGCGGAGCGGCCCGCCTTGAACGAATCATTGGCCGCGGTGGCCGCCTCCCGGAATCAGTCCCGCCTGCCCTGGCGCCTGGCGCGGGCGAAGCTGCTCATGGGCCTCGGCGCGATCCTGCTCAGCGGGCTGCTCGTCGTCGCGAGCCCGGCGGGCGCCGACCAGATCGCCTACAGCTGCGGCGCCGACATCTGCCTGATCAACCCGGACAACCCGGCGGAACAGACGAACCTGACCCAAACCACCGCCGGGATCGGCGACGAGCGCTCCCCGTCCTGGTCCCCGGACGGAAGCCTGATCGCCTACATCGGCGCCTACGGAGCACTGACCAACGGCTGGGACGTCTTTACCCTCGACCCGACCAAGTCGGCCGCCGAAGGCGAGTTCACCAACCTCAGCGAGACCACCGACCGCAGCGCCGACTCCGAACACCCGGCGGTCTGGTCCCCCGACGGCAGCCGCGTCGCCTACATGGAGCACTACCACTCCAACGCGCCGCCCAACCTCGGCGACGACGTCTACGTCAGCCCCTTCGACGGCAGCGCCGCGCCGCTGGCGATCGCCTCCAGCTCGCAGGCCCAGAACCACCCCAGCTGGTCGCCGGACGGGAAAACGCTCGCCTTCAGCCAGAATGGAATCACCACCTTCGCCGCGGCCGACGGCACCGGGTCGACGACCCCGTTGGCAAACGGGGGCGGCGTCGGGCCGACCTGGTCACCGGACGGCAAATACATCGCGGTCGAAGCGCTTGGCTCCTATCCCTACGAGATGCGGATCGTCAACGCCGACGGCTCCGGGTTCCACGACCTCGCCCGGCCGGTCGACCTCGGCTCGACCTTCGACTGGTCCGCGGACTCGACCCGGATCGTCTACGTCTCCGACGAAGTGAGCTCTGAAGATCAGGTCCGGGT
>JBFXEM010000218.1:0-4570 GCA_050180135.1 Solirubrobacterales bacterium
CGTTAGAGTTAAATCTAATCACAGATAGATAAGTCAACCGGCAAGGATCGCAGTGTTGGGCCAGCCTCCATCAACCAGGGATGAATTCGAACCGAGCCGCTGGATTCGCTCCGGCGACACGGTCGTCTGGGGACAGGCGGCGGCGGAGCCGCTCGGACTGACCGAACGGCTGATGGCCGAGCGCCACTCGGTCGGCACCTTTTCCTGCTTTTTCGGGATGAACCTGAGTGGGACCGCGCGACCCGAGCACTCCGATTGCGCGACCTTTCTCTCCTACACGGCCGCCGGGACCAATCGAGCGCTGTCGATTGCGGGTTGTCTCGACGTGCTGCCGATCCACTACTCGGACTACCCGCGCTTCTTTGCCTGCGGCCGACTGGCCGCCGACGTCGTCCTGCTTCAGGTCTCCCCCGCGGACGCCACCGGCCGCCACAGCCTCGGCCTCGCCGACGAGTACCTCTCGGCGGCGATCGACGCGGCCCGGGTCGTGATCGCGGAAGTGAACGATCGCGTCCCGCACAGCAGCTCGCGCCTGCTCGCGCCCACCGAGTTCGACCTGATGGTGCAGGCATCGCGCGACCCGCTGACCGCGACTCCAAGCGAGCCCTCCGTCGTCGAGCGGGAGATCGCCCGCAACGTCGCCGAGCGCATCGAGGACGGCTCGACCCTACAGACGGGGATCGGAGCCCTCCCCGACGCAATTCTCACCGCGCTCTCGGGGCACTCCGGGCTGGGCCTCCACACCGGCTCGCTCGGCGACCGTGCGCTGGGCCTGATCGAGGCGGGGGTGATCACCAACGAGCACAAGAGCATCGACCCAGGTGTTGCCGTCGCCGCGGTCTTGATCGGGTCCGAGCATCTGTACCGATTCGCCGACTGCAACCCCGAGCTGCAACTTCGGCCGACCCAGTACACGCATGATCCCGAGCTGCTGGCCGCCCAGCGCCGCTTCGTAGCGATCAACACCGCCTTCGAGGTCGACCTGACCGGCCAGATCAACGCCGAGGTCGCCGGCGGCCGCTACATCGGCGCGGTCGGCGGGTCGATGGACTTCTTGCGCGGCGCGGCACGGTCGGACGGCGGGCTCCCGATCGTCGCCCTGCCCTCGACCGCCCGCGGCAGCAGCCGGATAGTCGCGCGGTTGAGCGGCCCGGTCAGCACCCCTCGCGCCGACGCGGGCCTGATCGTGACTGAGCACGGCGCCGTCGATCTGCGCGGCCTCACTCTGAGTCAGCGCCGCCGCCAGATGCTCGAGCTGGTCGATCCCGAGCATCGCGAAGCGGTGGAGCGGGAATGCCCGGCCGCCGCCGTCCCCCCTGCCCCTGCACCAATCCCGACAAAGGAATGAAAATGCGCCGTGCCGCAATCGTCTCGCCACTCCGTACGCCAGTAGGAGCCTTCGGGGGTTCCCTCCAGCCGGTCCCCGTGGAGGACCTGGCAGCCACCGTGATCAAAGCTGTTGTGGAGCGCACTGGAATCGATCCCGACCGCATTGGGGACGTCTCGTACGCCCAGTCGTACGCAAACTCCGAGACTCCCTGCGTGGGCCGCTGGGTTGCTTTGCACTCAGGGCTTCCGATCGCGACGCCCGGCTTCCAGGTGGATCGCCGGTGCGGCGGTGGGCTGACGGCGATCGCGATCGCCGCGATGGAGGTCCAAACCGGAGTCGCCGACGTGGTGCTCGCCGGAGGCGTTGAGAGCATGAGCAACATCGAGCGCTACGCGAATGAGACCCGCTGGGGCAAGCGCAGCGGCCCGATCGTGCTTCACGACCGCCTCGACCGCGGGCGCGAGCGCTCGCAGCCAGTCTGGCGCTTCGGCCATATCTCGGGGATGATCGAGACTGCGGAGAACCTCGCCCATGACTACGGCATCGGCCGTGAGGCCGCCGACGAGTTCGCCGCCCGCAGCCAACAACGCGCCGCCGCCGCCTGGGAGTCGGGCAAGTTCGCCGAAGAGGTGGTGCCGGTCGAGGTGCCGCAGCGGCGCGGCGACCCTCTCATCGTTGACCGCGACGAGGGGATCCGCGGCGACTCGACCCCTGAGACCCTGGCGAAGCTGCGCACGCTCATGCCCGACGGCATCGTCACCGCCGGCAACGCCGCGCAGCAGAACGACGCCGCGACGGCCTGCCTGGTGGTCGCCGAGGACAAGCTGGAAGAGCTGGGCCTGGAGCCGCTCGGTTACCTGGTCGGTTGGGCCGCTGCCGGCTGTGAGCCGTCACGGATGGGAATCGGCCCGGTCCCGGCGGTCGAGAAGCTGTTTGCCCGCACGGGGCACAGCCTCGACCAGATGGACCTGGTCGAGATCAACGAGGCATTCGCCGTGCAGGTCCTCGCAGTGCTCCAGCAGTGGGCCTGGAACGATCCCGACCTTCTCAACGTGAACGGTTCCGGGATCTCGCTCGGCCACCCGATCGGCGCCACCGGCGGCCGGATCATGACGACGGCGCTGCACGAGCTGCGCCGGCGCCAGGGCCGGTTTGCGCTGGAGACGATGTGCGTCGGCGGCGGTCAGGGCGTGGCGGCGGTGTTCGAAGCCGCTTGAGCCGCTGCTTCGTCCCAGCCCTTGTCGGCGTCACCCTGGTCGTCTCGACGATCAGCAGTCTCGGGGCACCGCTGGTGCCGTCGATCGCCGACTCGCTTTCGGTCTCGCTCAGCAGCGCCCAGTGGTCGCTGACCAGCGCCCTGCTCGCAGGCGCCGTGGCTGCCCCGATCCTCGGGCGCCTCGGCGACGGCCCACACCGCCGCGAGGCGATGCTCGGGGCGCTTGCGGTGGTAACGGCCGGGGGGCTCATAGCCGGGGCCGCCGGCTCGCTGCCGGTGCTGGTGGTGGGTCGGTCGATGCAGGGGGTCGGCCTGGGGATGGTGCCGCTGGCGATGGCCGCCGCCCGCGACCACCTGCCAGCGGACCGGGTCGCCGCCGTGATCGGGCTGCTCTCGGTCAGCGGCGCCGCCGGGCTTGGCGCCGGCTACCCGATCAGCGGCCTGATCGCGCACCACTTCGACGTCCACGCGGCCTTCGTCTTCGGCGCCGCGATGAGCGCAGGAGCCCTGCTCGCCACCTACCTGTTCGTGCCCTCCAGCCGCGGCACTCGCTCGGCCCGCCTCGATCTCCCCAGCGCGGCGATCGGCGCCTTCGGCCTGATCGCGCTGCTGGTCGGCGTCGCTCAGGGCGAGCGGTGGGGCTGGGGCTCGGCAGCGGTGCTCGGCTGCTTCGCGCTCGCCGCCGTCGTCCTCACCTTCTGGGTGCAACTGCAGCTGCGGCGCGAAATGCCGCTGGTCGACCTGCGCCAGCTGCGCCACCGCGCCGTGCTCGGGGCCGACATGGCCGCAATGCTGCTCGGACTGGCGCTCTACATGTTTCTCTCTGTGGTCACGGAGTTCGTGCAGACGCCGCCCACCGAGGGCTTCGGGTTCGGCGCCACGACCCTGACCGCCGGCCTCTGCCTGCTGCCGTTCTCGATTCTCAGCCTCCTCTCGAGCCGGGTGATGAGCGCGATGACGCGCCGGATCGGGACCCGCGCCGTGTTGGTCTTCGGCGCATTCGCGATCTTCAGCTCGGGCGTCTTCTGCGCCCTCGTCCACGACCAGCTGTGGCAGGCGTTCCTGACCATGGGCCTGCTTGGGATCGGCTTCGGCTTCACCTTCGCCGCGATTCCGGGGCTGATCACCCGCTCGATCCCAGCCGGAGAGGTGGGCAGCGCGATGGGCTTCTACCAGGTGATCCGCTCGATCGGGTATGCGGTCGGCAGCGCCCTGGTGGCAACGGTCCTCGCCGGCCACGAGGTTTCCGGGTCTGACTTCCCGGCCGAGAGCGGCTACATGTCCGCGCTCTGGATCGGAGTCGCCGCCTGCGTCCTCGCCGCCGCCGTCGCCGCGCTCCTCTCGCCCGCTGGGGAGGGGATGCCGGCCAGCGAGGCCACCGCCGACCTGCTCCGGGACGACGCCGAGCTCGCCAGCGCCGGCCTCATCGACGCCGAGGTCGAGCCGCGGCGCTAGGAGCCAATCCCTCCTAGGAGGGATTGGCTCCTAGATCTCGGCGGCGTCGAGCAGCTCGCGATCGCGCGCCGGCGCGGTGCGAACCAGGGTCGCGGCGAGGACGGCGCCGGCGAGGACGGCGAGCCCGCAGCCGAGGAAGGCGAGGCTGTAGCCCTCGGTCAGGGCCGTGAGCTGGCCCGCCCCGCTCGCCAGCTGCGCGTCGGTGCGCGCCGCCGCGATCGTGCTGAGAACAGCGAGGCCGATCGAACCACCGATGAAGCGGGAGCTGTTGAGGAGGCACGAGGCCAGGCCGCCGTCTAGCGAGGGGACGCCCACGAGCGCCGCGATCGTCGCCGCCACGATGGCGAGCCCGAGCCCGACCGAGGTGACGATGCCGCCGGGCAGGAGATGGCTGAAGTACGAGACGTCCGCATCGACCGCCGTCAGCCTCAGCATTCCCGCACTCGTCAGCAGCATGCCACCGGTGAGGACCGAGCGGACTCCGAAGCGGCGAATCAGGCGGGCGGCCACGCTGGTCGAGAGGAAGACCGCGAGGGTCATCGGCTCGAACCCGAGACCGGCTTCGAGCG
>JBFXEM010000219.1:0-4565 GCA_050180135.1 Solirubrobacterales bacterium
GGCGCCGTCTATATAGAGGCCGTGTTCACGCTCTGTCTCGCCCATGCGCCAAGGCTTCCAGCGCACCGGTCGCGGCGCCGCTGGACGATCTCCGAAACTGCCGCCGCGCTCCGGAGGCGGTCCAAAGAAAGCCCTGTCCCCGCTCGGGTCGGGTGCGCTAGATTCAGCTCCCATGGTCGATCAGGGCTTGAGTCTCGGCGGTTTGCTCGACCAAGAGGAACTGGGACTGCGGCTGGTGGTCGGCGAGGAGGAGTGCCGCGAGCGGCCGGTGGTCGGTGTCCACTGCACCGAGATCCGCAACCCGAGCCGCTGGCTCGATCCGGGCTGGGTGATGCTGACCAACGGGATGCGCCTCGGGGGCGACGAGGAGGAGCAGCGACGCCTGGTCGCCGAGCTCGACGAGGCGGGCCTGACCGCGCTCGGGTTCGGGCTCGAGATGATCCACGACGAGATCCCGGACGGGATCGTCGACGAAGCCCGCCAGCGCGGATTCCCCCTCTTCGAGGTCCCCTTCCCGACCGCCTTCAGCACGGTCAGCGCCTTCGCCGCGGGGTCGATGCTGAGCCGTGACTTCTACGTGCTGCGGCGGGTCGTCTCGATGCGCGACCACCTGATGAACTCGCTCGACGCCGAGCAGCCCGAACGCGAGCTGATCGCGCGGCTGGCGAAGATGCTCGACAGCACCGTCGTCCTCTACCGCCCCGAGGGTCGGGTGCAGATGGCCGCCGGGCCCGGCGAGGCGCCGAAGGCGACCGCGCCCGCCTGGAGTCGCGGGGTCTGGGAGCAGATCTGCGCGCGCGAGCCGGGCCTGCAGTCCTTCGCCCACGACGACCTCAAGATCGTCTCGGCTCCGGTCGAGGCGGAAGGCCGGTTCCGCGCCTGGCTCGTCGTCGCCACCCGCCAGGCCTACACCTTCGAGCACCTGATGCGGCCGATGGTCGAGGCGGCGGTGCGCCTGCAGGCGGTGATCGCGACCGCGCGGCGGATCACCAGCGCCGAGGAGCGCGCCCAGCAGTCGCAGCTGATCGAGCAGATCGCCGCGGCCGGCCTGGCCGAGGCGGACGCCCTCTCGCGCCGCGCCGCCGCGCTCGGGCTCGACTTCTCCGGCCCGACCGTCGCCTTCCAGGTGTCGGCCCGGGAGGGCAGGGAGGAGGCGGATCTGCGTGCCCTCGCCGCCGAGCTCGAGCGGCGCTTCGCCGGCGCCCACCTGCCGCTGCTGCTGGCCGACCGCGGCGATCGCCTGGTCTGCATGGCCCAGGTCGACCCCGCCGGCCTCGACGATCTCGTCGTGGGGCTGGAGGCCGGCCCCGCCACCGTCGTCGGCGTCGGGCGCCCGGCGGGCTCGATTCTCGAGCTCGGCTGCTCGGCGGCCGACGCCGCCCTCGCGGTCGAGCAGCTGCGGGGGCGCGGCGAGGGCGACATCCTCCACTTCGAAGAGCTCGAGCTGACCACCTGGCTGCTGACCCACCCGGAGACGACCGCGGTTGCGGCGAAGGTCGAGCAGACCCTCAGCGAGCTGAAGGCGAAGCCGCAGCTGTACGAGACGCTGCGCTGCTACCTCGACCTCGACCTCGACGTGATCGCGGCCGCGAAGGCGCTCAGCCTGCACCCCAACTCGCTGCGCTACCGGCTGGCGAAGATCGAAGAGATCCTCGGCACCTCGCTGCGCAAGCCGGCGACGATCTCCAACCTCTACCTGGCGATCACGCTCGACTCGCTCGGCGTCGAGGGCGCGGGCGGGGGGGACGCGGGCGTCCAGTCGCGACGGCTCGCCGGCTGAGCCGCCCGGCGCCGTTCCTACCTCGTTTGGCCAGACTACGAAGCCGGCGCCGCGGTTCGTGCGAGCGCCAGTGGCCGGATCGGGTCGGGGTCGGGATCGTGTCGGCGGTGAGCCCCGCGCCGACAGCAGCCGAGTCCGCCGCGGCGGCTGGGCGCCGGATCGTCTCCGTCACCGCCGAGCTGCTGATCGCCCGCCCCGAGCACGGCGTCAGCTTCGCGATCGGCCGCTACGACGAGTTCGCGATGGTTCTCGTCCGCGTCACTACCGCCGACGGCCTCACGGGCTATGGCGAGGCGCTGGCCCGGCGCGGCGGCGCGATGGCCAAGACCGCGGTCGAGGCCCTGCTGGCGCCGGCCGTGACCGGCGCCGACGCCGCCGACATCGGCGGGCTCTGGGTGACCATGTTCGAGCGCCTGCGCCGCTGGGGCCACGCCGGCGGCGTCGTCGTCGAGGCGATCAGCGGCGTCGACACGGCGCTCTGGGACCTCGCCGGCAAGCGGGCCGGGGAGCCGGTCTGGGCGCTTCTGCACGGTGCCGGCCGGGCCCGTGTGCCGGTCTACGCGTCGTCGGTCTACATCGACACCGAGGCGGCGATGGTCGCGCAGGCGCTGGAGCAGCGCGAGCGCGGGTTCGGGGCGATCAAGGTGAAGATCGGCCGCCCCGCCGAGGAGGGCGGCGTGCGCGCCGACCTCGGCGCGCTGACGGCGATCCGGGAAGCGGTCGGCGCCGAGGTCGAGCTCTACGTCGACGCCAACGGCGCCTACGACGCGGCCACGGCGATTCGCGTCGGGCGCGCCCTGGAGGAGCTCGAGGTCGGGTGGTTGGAGGAGCCGGTCCCGGCCGACGACGTCGACGGCTACCGCCGCGTGCACCAGATGACCGCGACGCCGCTGGCCGCGGGCGAGAGCGTCTTCGCCGCCGCCGGCTTCCAGCGCCTGCTGGCCGAGGGGCTGATCGATTACGTCCAGCCCGACCTCGGCCGCTGCGGCGGCGTCACGGCGGCGATGCAGGCCTCGACCCTCTGCGACGTAGCCGGCAAGGCGTTCGCCCCGCACACAGGTTTCTCCGGCGGCATCTCCCACCTGGCGGCGCTGCACGTCGCCGCCGCGGCGCCTCGCCTGGCCAGCCTCGAGTACATGTTCATCGACAACCCCGCGCGGGAAATCTTCGCCGCCGGCTATCCCGAGCCGGAGGCCGGCACCCTCGCGGTGCCCGACGGTCCCGGGCTCGGCCTCGAGCTCGACCACGAGCGGATCGCCTCGCTGGTCGTCGCGACGTAGCCGGCCGCTCGGGTGGCGTCCGGGGTTAGGTTGCCCTAATCTCCAGCTTGCTCGATGTCGTTCGCCGAAACCGCACTGCTTGGAGCCCTCGCCGGCTTCACCATCTTCCTCGGACTCCCGTTCGGTCGTCTGCAGAAGCTGGGAACCCGCACCCGGGTCGGGCTGGCGATGTTCGCGGTTGGGATCCTCGCCTTCATCTTCGTCGACGTGATGGAGCACGCGATCGCGATCGTCGAGGGCTCGGTGGAGGCATTCAAGGACGACAGCGGCAGCCTCGGCCGTGCGACCGGCCTGACCGCGATCCTCGGTGCCGGCTTCGCGCTCGGGCTCGGCGGCCTGGCGGTGGGCGAGCGGCGCATTCGCTCCGCTCGCACGCTGCCGCCGATCGCCGGCGGCGCCGTCGACCTGCTCGAGCACGAGCGCCTTACCGGAATCGACGCCGCCGCCCGCGAGGAGCGGGCCGAGGCGTCCTTCGCTCGGGCGCGGGCGCTGCGGACCGGGATGACGATCGCGATCGCGATCGGGCTCCACAACTTCGCCGAGGGGCTCGCGATCGGCGTCTCGGCCGGGGCCGGCGAGATCGCCCTGGCGACCGTCTTGATCATCGGCTTCGCCCTCCACAACGCCACCGAGGGCTTCGGGATCATCGGCCCGCTCGGCGACGTGCGGCCCTCCTGGAAGTGGCTGGCGGTGGCGGGCCTGGTCGGCGGCGGCCCCACCTTCGTCGGCGCGATGATCGGCTACAGCGTCAGCTCCGAGCCGCTCGAACTCGCCTTCTACGCTCTCGCCGGCGGGGCCATCCTCTACGTGATCGGCGAGGTCTGGAACGGGATGCGCCGCCACGGCCACCGCGAGCTGGGCCTCTGGCTGCTGGCCGCCGGCTTCTTCGTCGGCCTGGTCACCGACCTCGTCGTCGCCTACGGCGGCGGCTGAGCCTTGGCCGCGCGGGTCCGCGGGTAACCTCGCCCCGGTTAACCGCGAGAAGGAGAACCTGGATGACCACGAGCAAGGACTTCACGCCCGAGGAGTGGAACGTCGTCAGGGAGGGGCCGACCAGCGCCGGCATGATCGTCTCCACCGCCGAGCGGGGCGGAACCTTCCGCGAGATCCTGGCGATGGCCAAGGCCTACGCCGAAGCGCGCGCGGAGCACGGCGAGTCCGAGCTGCTCGACGAGCTGGTCGCCCAGAAGCCCGACGTCGACCGCACCAAGGCCCGCTCTCCCGAAGAGCTCAAAGAGCACGGTTTGCAGCACATTCGCGAAGCCGTAGCCCTGGTTGAGCAGAAGGCGAGCTCGGCCGAGCTCGGCGAGTATCGCCTCTTCGTGGTCTCGCTCTGCGATCGGGTGGCGCAGGCCAAGGGCGGGGTCGGCGAGGCCGAGAGCGCCGCGATCGAGGAGATCAAGCAGGCACTCGGCGCCTGAGCGCGACTTCCGCCCGCTTCCCGGGCGCAAATCGGCACACCGGAGTCTTGTTCGGCGCGCCCGCCGGCCTGAGCATCGATTCCT
>JBFXEM010000220.1:0-4561 GCA_050180135.1 Solirubrobacterales bacterium
ACCGGGCACGCAGAGGTTGGTCAATTTTCCACGAGTGATCAGCTCGGAGAGCTCGGAGCGTTGCTGGTTTCTGCTCGCTCTTCCTGCAAACAGCGTGCGGCGAAGGACGCGCGCGCCCTTTCGTGCGTTGCTTTGAATGGTGCACGGACGCGATCCGCGCAACCCTGGAACAAAGAAAACGGCCCGGGCGACTTGCGTCGCCCGGGCCGCTCGTACCGCTTGAGCAGGTTGCGATTAGGGAGCGGTTACAGCCCAGGTGCCGTAGGCATATGCGATTTCTTCAAACGCGGGGCTGAAGATGACGCCTCCAGATTTAGAGAGACCAGCCGCGAGCAATGACCCAGATTTGAATATTGCCAGGAACACAGGGTTGAGAGCGACGGGTTCTTCCCCCTGCCAGGCAACGGTGTTGTACAGACAGAAGAACCCAGCGTTTGCTTTCGGGTCGCTGGCGCTGCCCGGGCAGTTTTCAATTTCTCCAGCCGAGGCTCCGGTCGGGAAGTTCGCTGGGTTCTTTTGGATATTCGAACCGGCGATGTCGGCCGATAGCGGAATCGGGAAGGAGATCGGAATCACGGCGAGTTTGCTACCTCCGGCTTCGGCCGCTGGTTCAAATTCGCCTTCGCCCACATGGGCCCAGGTTCCGGTCTCCGTTTTGCCGCTGGGGAGCGTTTCGGTGAAGCCAGTCTGTCCGGTCGAACCGGTGGCGCCGGTCGGGCCGGTCGCGCCGGTCCCGGCCGGGCCGGTCGGACCCGTAGCTCCAGCCCCGGTTGCCCCGGTCACGCCCGTCGCTCCTTTGGCTCCGGCGGTTCCCGCGGCCCCGGCAGCTCCGGCGTCACCCTTGGGGCCGGCTGGTCCCGCTGGTCCCTGAGCTCCTGCGGCGCCGTTCTTGCCGTTCTTGCCCGCGTACTTCTTGGCGATCTTTTCGACTTCCTTCTTCTGCTTTCCGTTCAAGGCCTGCTGGGCCGCGTAGGCGCCCCCGGCCATCGCCATGACAAGCGCCACGATGGCAATGACGAAGCCGGCAGTGCCGAGCTTCTGGTGTATGCGAGAGAACATCTAACCCTCCCTGTTCTTGCTTTCTATGGTTGGAGACTGGTCGGAGGCAGGAGGGCCGGATGGCGAGGTGGCCGTTGGCGACACGAGACTTCCGCGTCGTCGCGGTCGTTCCCATCCCCAAGTTCCCCGGTCCCCATGTCGGTAACTGCCTGCCTTGATTGGTTCCGGCGTTCCCAAGCCGGACTTGACGACAAAGTATCAGGAACGAGGCCGTCTGCACAGGGTAAGAGCGTGGCATCTTCTGATCTCTTCACCGTCTCTGGAGAGCCGAGAAGAGCGCCCCGTAAAGGCCGTCGACCAGTTCCGTTGCGAGCTCGACATCGCCGATGATTTCGAGCTGCTCAGGCGCCCGATCTAGCACGGCTCGCAGCCAGGCGGCAGGGGAGCCGGTGACGTTGGCAGTTGCGTCTCCCTTGAGCCGCGAGCTGCAGAAAGCCACCCTGCCTTCGCTGACATCCGCCAGCACGCCAACCAGGCGATGCTCCCCGTTGCTCCGCATGTCGACCCCGAGCCGACAGACTCCGGAATGCTGCGGGAGGATCGTGACCATCGGCAAGACCAGTAGAAAAGCTGCCTCGACATCTATGCGCCCAATTGAGTCGCTCTCGGCGGTCGGGTGCTTGCGCTCCCAGCGCGCCGCTGCTGCGAGCGGACCGACGGCGGAACGCAGCCAGGTGGTGACGGAGTAGGGAGTCCCCCGGTTGCGACCAGGGCAAGCCACGATCTGTCCAGCAAGCCGCATCGCTGCAAGGCGCCGCTCGAGCGACGGGTACGAGAGGCCGGCGATGAGCCGGTCGAGTTCGGTAAGCGACAGCGGTCGTGCCGCGAGGGCGCGCACGATAGTGGCCGACCAGCCCTCCACCAGGGCTTTGACCGAGCTTTTCGCCGTCAGGCTTCCGGGCTCGATCGGTCCATCCGGGGCGCCTGCGAGCCACGCTCGAAGGACCTCAAGAACTGGAAGGAGATCGTGTCCCGCGGGACCAAGCTCAAAGTCCAGATTGCCGGGAAAGGCATTGCGCTGGGTGCGCTCGATGATCCCGAGGTCAATTAGACGGTGCATCTGCCCCCGCATCGTCGTCTGGGGTGGCGAGCCCGCGGCTTTGCGAAGGTCGATTAGGGATCGAGGTTCCTCAACCAGCGCGGTGATGACGTGGACGTTCAGTGGCACCGCCAGCAACGACAGCGCGTGAGCACCTGCTCGCACCCGGTAATCCCCTTTCCCTTGGACCTGAACAAGGTCAACGCAATTTGAGTTATAGCAGTAAGGGCGCTTTGCTCCAAACGAGGGGCGGCCTGAGTGAATGCCTTTGACATTGCCTTTTGTTCGACTATTCTCGTTCATAGATATGGCATCGGGGAGCGAGGTTGCGGCGGTCACCCTGGTCACCCTGGGGCCGACCGGCACCTGCCACGAGCGGGCCTGCAGGCGCTACATGGAGTTCCAGGGGGTCGAGGACTACGAGGTCGACTTCATCGGCGACTTCTTCGACGGGCTGGAGATGATTCGGGGGCGGGAGGATGCGTTCCTGGTCCAGTGCAGCGCCCATCCGCTGGTCCACGAGGTGACCGAGAAGTACTGGGACGAGGTCTTCGTGGTCGACACCTTCATCTACCCGACCAAGGCTTTGGCGGTGTTGAGCCGCCGCGAGGTCGAGCGGCCCAGGACGCTCGGCCTCGTACCTGCGACTGCCGGTTACATCGACGCGGGGGACTGGGAGGAGATCTTCGACGTGCAGTCGAAGCCGATCGTCGCCGCAGAGCTGCTGGAAGGGCGCTACGAGGCGGGACTGACGCACCTCGAGCACCTGGCGCTGCACCCCGAGGAGCTGCGGCTGGAGCTGGAGATCGGGGAAATCGACACGACCTGGGTCGTTTACGGAACCCGCAAGCGCTTCCAGGGCGAGGTGATCGGGATCCCCTCGGCGGAGATCTTCGGGCGCCCGGCGCCCGTGCCCTCCTAGTTCTTCTCCTTCAGCCCCTTCGCCTTGTCGCGCTCGGAGCGGCGGTGGCGGAGAAGGACCGGGGCGGCCCAGCCGATCAGGGCGCCGAGGCCGGCGAAGACGAGCAGCATCACGATCAGCGGAGCTTGGAAGCTGGCCGTCAGGACCTTCACGCTGACCTGTTGGGAGTTCTGCAGGGCAATGATGAGGACGAGGACCACGACGGCGCCGAGGATCCAGGCTTTCCAGTTGACCGGCTTCTTCTGCTGCGGCGGCACCCGCTCATCCTACGGTCGCGAGCACCTCGGGCAACTGGCGCCGCGAGCTGATGCCGAGCTTGCGGTAGGTGTTGCTGAGGTGGACCTCGACCGTCTTCGGGGTGACGAAGAGCTCCTGGGCGATGTCGCGGTTGGTGCCGCCACCGGCGGCGAGGCCGGCGACGCGGCGCTCGCTGGCGGTCAGCGCCTCGACCCCGGAGAGGGCCGAGGTGCGGGGGCGCACGCCGGCCGCCTGCAGCTCGGAGCGGACGTGCGCCTGCAACGGCGCCGCGCCGCAGGCCTCGGCCAGCTCCAGCGCCCGCCGCAGCGGCTCGCGCGCCTCCTTGGGCCGGCGGGCCAACCGCAGGGCGGAGCCGTGGGCGGCCAGCGCCTTGGCCAGCTCGAGGCGGGCGGTCGAACCCTCGAGGGTCGCCACCGCCTCTTCGAGGCGGCCGAGGCCTTCCTCTCGCTCGGCGGCGCCGAGCTCGCGCAGCGTGCGGCCAAGGGTGCCGGGGGCTCCGTAGGCGCGGGCCAGCGCCAGCTCCTCCTCGAGCAGGGCGACCGCCTCCTCGGCGCGCCCGAGGCGGCCGAGCGCACGTGCCTTGGAGCCGCGCCAACGCGCCAGCACCGGGTTCAGCGCCCAGCCGTAGCTGTCGCGCAGCTCGTCGGCGGCCGCGAGCGCCTCCTCGTGGCGGTCGTCGTCGACCAGCAGCTCCAGCCGCGCCTCCAACCAGTAGCGCCGCCCCTCGTTGCCCGGCTCGGCGTCGACTCCCTCGATCGCCGCCCAGGCACCTGCCCGGTCGCCGCGCTCGCGCCGGGTCTGGGCGAGAATCCCGGCCAAGTAGCTGCGGGGGATCTCGGCCGAGCCGAAGACCCGCTGGTCCTCGGCCGCGGCGCGCAGATCGGCCTCGGCGTCGGCCAGCTCGCCGCGCTGCAGCAGGGCGGCGCCGCGCCAGAGGTGGGTGGCGGAGATGTCGAAGATCGAGCCGCGGCGGTGCGCCGCCCGGGCCGAGACTTCCCAGGCGGCCATGCCCTGCTCGCGATCGGCGAGGACGAGCGGCATGATCGCCGCCACGTTGATGATGTTGTTGTCGACCTCGAAGATCTCGTAGTCGCCGGAGAGGGCGGCGAGGGCCAGATCGGCGCAGCGCTCGGCGGGGTGGCCCTGGTAGGTCAGCCAGTAGGCGGCCATCGCCGCGACCAGCTTCTCGCCGACCGGGGCGTAGGCGGCCGGCGGCTCGATCCGCTCCAGCCGCTCGAGCTCGGCAATGTCCCCGACCCCGAAGTAGACCGCGGCGGCGGAGT
>JBFXEM010000221.1:0-4551 GCA_050180135.1 Solirubrobacterales bacterium
AAGGGCGGAATCCGGACCACCTTCGACCGCGTCCCCGACGTGCCGGTGAAGAAATTCGTGATGACCCTGCCGGGTGGCGAGCACGGGCTCTTGGTCGCCTCGACCAATCTCTGCAAGGAGCCGATCCGCGCGATCGTCCAGCTCAAGGGTCAGAACGGCAGGAGGGCCAACAAACACCCAGTCGTGCGAACCCCATGCAAGAAGGCACGATCCGTCACTAAGTAGTTCCCACAGAGCTTGTACGGGAACGCACTTGCTTTTTGGCCGGCTGACCGACTAAGGTCGAACGCGGGAGAGGTACCAGGGGCGCCACGCAGGGGCGGCGACATTTTGCTCATGCGTTTTACGGAGGAGGGACCGAATGGCCAGGCGCTCGATCGCATTGCTGGTGGTGACGGCATTGGGAATGCTGCTCGCCGCATCCGTCGCACAGGCGGACACCGCGAACATCATCCAGCCGGAAAACGAAACCTTTGACTCGGGATTCCAATCAGGGGTCTGCAATGCGAACGAAGAAGCGGGTAAACAGTGCTCGCCGGAAACCCCGGGCCTCTTCTTCAAGAAAGCCGCCGGTCATCCGCCGCTCGGCTTCACGCAGTACACGATCCAGCACGCCGCCTATACGCCACTCAGCACGCCGCCGTTCCCTGCCGGCAGCGTGACCGCGGTCATCGTCAAACCACTCTCCGGCCGCACGATCAAAACGCTGCGCACCGACCTGCCTCCGGGCCTCACCGTCAACCCGGAGGCGACTCTGTCGCGCTGCCCGCTCGCCTCCTTCCTCAACAAAGTCGGCGAAAACTACGTGCCCCTCTGCGCCGCCGAGACCAAAGTCGGCGAAGACCGGGTGACGCTGGCCACCAACAAAAACGAAGTCGAAATCGCGCCCGGCTTCAAACCGCCGGAAGGTTTTGTGATCCCGCCGAGCGAATCGTCGGGAACCAAAGTTCCGCTCTACAACCTCGTTCCAAATGCGGGTGAACCGGGGAAACCCGGTGAACCGGCGCGGCTCGGCTTCGTGATCAGCGGCAGGGTCCCGGTCATCCTCGAAACCGAAGTTGCCTGGGAGAGCGACTTCCACGAGAGCTTCCGGATCAAACTCCCGGTGACGCCGGAAGCGGCGGAAGCGCGCGGCCTCTCGACCCTGGTCAGCCGCCTGATGAGCTTCGGGTCGACCGCCGGCAACGGGACCTACCTGACCAACCCGACCACCTGCTTCGACCCGAACGAACCGGCATTCGACAACCTCTACTCGACCTGGTTCCGGGCTGAGTCCTACGGCGAACCCGATCCGACCTTCCCCGCGGGCTCGACCGCGGTCGAGGGGCCGCTGCCGAAAGAAGGCGGCAAATACGTTCAGCAGGAAGGGTGCGCCGACGTGCCCTTCGAACCGTCGATCGAGTCGTCGGTAACCACGACCGCGGTCGACTCGCCGACCGGTGGCACCGTCGACGTCAAACTGCCCTTCGACCCCGCCACCGAAGGCGGCACCGGGCTCTCGCAGTCGCACCTGCGCAAAGCCGAAGTGACGCTGCCCCTGGGTATGGGCCTGAACCCGACCGGTTCCAAGGGGCTCGTCGCCTGCAGCGACGCCCAGTTCAAGAAGGGCGTTCGCGTGTACAGCAACGAATGCCCCGCCGCCTCGAAAGTCGGGCATGTGGAGATCGTCTCGCCGCCGCTCTCGGAGCCCCTCGAGGGCGACGTCTACGTCGGCGAACAGAAGAGCACGGACCCGGCCTCCGGCGAACAGTTCCGGATCCTGGTCGAAGCAAAGAGCGAACCGGAGGGCATCGTCGCTCGCCTCGTCGGCAACGTCAAAGCGGATCCGACCACGGGTCAGCTCACCGGCGTGTTCACCGACCAGATCACCGGCCCGTTCGCCGGCAAACTCCCGGACGGTCTGCCCCAGGTTCCATTCGAGTCGGTGAAACTCAGCTTCGACGCCGGCAAAGCGGTGCTGACCAGCCCGCCGACCTGCGCCACGGCTGACACCGACGGCCAGATGGAACCGTGGGCACGGCCGGGGACGAGCGAGCCGGTCAATGCCAAATTCACCCTCTCCACCGTCCCGGGCGGCGGTACCTGCCCGATGACGCTGGCCGAGCGCAAGTTCGCGCCGGGCTTCTCGGCCAACTCGAGCGACAGCAAGGCCGGGGCGGCCAGCCCGTTCCGGGTCCAGATCTCCCGGCCCGACGGCCAGCAGGAGCTGAAGGTCGTCAACACCACCCTGCCGAGCGGGCTGACCGGGAAGCTGGCCGGCCTCGAATATTGCTCGGAGGCCAGCATCGCCGCCGCGGAGAAGGCCACCGGCCGCAGCACGATCGCCAAACCGCCGTGCCCGGACAAGAGCTTCCTCGGCACGGCAACCGTGAGCGCCGGCACTGGCGACAGTCCGCTGTCCCTGGCCGGCAACGTCTATCTCGCCGGCCCTTACAAGGGCGCCCCGCTGTCGCTGGCGGTGACCACGCCGGCGGTTTCGGGGCCGTTTGACCTCGGCACGGTAGTTGTCCGGGTGGCGCTCTTCGTCGACCCGGAAAGCGCCCGGATCAACGCGGTCTCCGACCCGATCCCGGACGTCTACGGCGGCGTCAAGCTCGACATCCGGGCGATCGACGTCCAGATCAACCGGTCTGGGTTCATGCGCAACCCGACCAACTGCGCGGCGACCGCGGTCGGTGGCGAACTCAAGGGCGGCGGGTCCAACCCGACCAACCCGGCCGCGTTCAGCGCGTTCGCGGTCAGCTCTCCCTACCAGGCAACTGGATGTGGCGGGCTGGACTTCCAGCCGCGCTTCTTCACCAAGCTGGAGGGTCCGACCAAGCGCGACGGGAACCCGCAGTTGCGGGCGATCGTCGAAGCCCGCAACGGCGACGCCAACCTCGGACGCACGGCGTTGACGATGCCCAGCTCGCTGTTCCTCGACCAGAGCCACATCGGCACCATCTGCACCCGGCCGCAGCTGGCCTCGCAGACCTGCCCGGCGAACTCGGTCTACGGACGGGCGGTGGCGACGACGCCGCTGCTGGCCGGCAAGCTGAAGGGCCCGGTCTACCTGGTCCCCGGCAAAACCGACAGCGGTCTGCCTGACCTGCTGGTCGACCTGCGTGGCCAGGTGAACATCCGGCTCCGCGGCGTCATCAGCTCCAAGCGGGGCGGTCTGAAGACCGTCTTCAACGGCCTGCCGGACGTCCCGGTGAGGAAGTTCATCCTCAACATGTACGGCGGCGACAAGAGCCTGCTGGTCAACTCGACCAACACCTGCAAGTCGCCCCAGAACGCGGTGCTCAACATGAAGGCCCAGAACGGCAAGACGGTGAAGAACAACCAGTTCAGGCTCAACATCGCCGACTGCGGGAAGAAGAAGTAGCAAGGCGCGCGACGCGATACGCACCGGCGCGGATGGCCTACTAGCCTCCGCGTCGGTGCGCCCGTCGCTCTCGGTCCTCATAGTCGCCTGGAACAGCCGCGAAGAGCTGGACCGGACCTTGCCCGCGCTGCTGCCGGAGCTGAGCGAGGGCGACGAGCTGATCGTCGTCGACAACGACTCCAGCGACGACACCGTCGAGATGGTCGGGACGCTGGCGCCAGCTGCGCGGCTGGTGCGAATGGGCCGCAACGTCGGCTTCGCCGCCGCGGTCAATGCCGGTGCCGCGGAAGCGCGCGGCGAGCTCCTGGTCATCCTCAACCCCGACGCGGCGCCAATGCCGGGCTGGGGGGCGGCGATTCGTCAGCCCTGGCTGCAGGGGCGTGGCTGGGCCGCCTGGCAAGCGCTGATCGCCGAGGCGGGGGGGACGACGATCAACTCGGCAGGTAACCCGCTGCACTTCACCGGCATCGTCTGGGCCGGACAGCACGGCGAGCCGATCGCCGCGGCGCCGCCGGTTGGGGAGGTCACCGTTCTCTCCGGGGCCTGCCTGGCGATCCCGCTCAAGACCTGGCGGCAGGTCGGCGGCTTCCCGGCCAAGTTCTTCCTCTACCACGAGGACGTCGACCTCTCGCTGCGCCTGCGTCTGGCCGGCGGCACGCTCGGGATCGAGCCCGCCGCCGTCGTCGCCCACGACTACGAGTTCGGCGCCCGCGAGCACAAGTGGCGCTGGCTCGAGCGCAACCGCCTCGCCTTCGTCGTTCGCGCTTACCCGGCGCCGCTGCTGCTCCTGCTGGCACCGGCGCTGGTCGCCACCGACCTGGCGCTGTTGCTCGTCGCCGCCCGCGGCGGCTGGGGGCGCCAGAAGCTGGCCGCCAACGCCGAAGCGCTGCGCTCGCTGCCGCGGCTGCTGGTAGAGCGCTGGCGGATCCAGCGCGGCCGTGGCGTCAGCAGCGCCGAGTTCGCCTCCTGGCTCAGCGCCGACCTCGACTCCCCCTTCATCACCGGCACCGCCCGGTCGTGGCCGGTGCGGGCAGTGCTGCGGGCCTACCTCGGTGCGGTGCGCGCGCTGATTGGGCCGCGCGCCTGAGCGGCGGCGTTGTTCGCGGGGTTTGGCGTGAGGGGTTGGGGGTCTCTCGTGCTCGCTGGATTTTTCGCCCGGGAACGACCAAAGCTCTCAGGGACGG
>JBFXEM010000222.1:0-4542 GCA_050180135.1 Solirubrobacterales bacterium
TACCCCTCTTCCTCGTTCGAATCTTGCTCTGAAGTGTTCTCGGCGGCAGAGTCGTCGTCTGCCTCCGCTTTCGGCTCCTCGGTCGGGGCCTCGTCTGCCTCAGGCCCTGCCTCCGCCTCCTCGGCGGCCTCGGCGGGCGCCTCCGCGGCTGCCTCGGCGGCGGGCGCCTCGGCCTGCGGCTCAGACGCCGCCTCAGGCTCAGCTGCGGCAGCCGGGGCCTCGCCGGAAACGAGACCCTGCTCGGCGATCTGGCCGAGCTGCAGCGCAAGTCCCTGGATCATCGAGCCGAGGCCGCGGACCAGACCCGTGATCGGGCTGGCGACAACCCCGGCGAACTGGCCGTTGAGGACGTCGCGGCTGGGCAGGCGGGCGATCGAGACGAAGGCGGTCTCGTCGAGCGAGGTCGCCTGCATGAAGCCGCCCTTGTAGGTGAGGACGTCGTGCTCTTTGTTGAAGGTGGTGATCGCTTTCGCGGCCTGCGCGGTGTCGCCGCGGACGAAGGTGAGCGCGGTCGGCCCCTGCAGCAGCTCGGCGAGGCGCTGCTCGCCCGCTTTCTCGGCGGCCAGTTTCGTCAGGCGGTTCTTGACGATGCGGAAGCTGGCGTCGGACTCGCGCAGTTTGCTGCGCAGCTCGGCTGCCTGGGGAACGCTGATGCCGCGGTAATCGACAGCGAAGATCGCCTCAGATGCCTCGATCTGGGCGGCGATCTCTTGGATGGTGGCTGACTTTTCTTCGCGGTTCATCGTCTTACCTGCACCGGGCTTGTGGACAGTGCCCCGCCGGTGGTCTGGGGTGAGCGGCGACGCAGTTTAGGGCGTCGGGGCTTCCTCTGCGGTGTCCCCCGCTCCGACCCCGACCAACTCGCGCTCGGCGGACTTTGCGGTGTCGACGCGCACGCCGGGGCCCATCGTGCTCGAGAGCGTGCAGGAGATGATGTATTTGCCCTTGGCCGATGCCGGCTTGGCGCGGACGATCTCGTCCAGCACGGTCGTGTAGTTGTCGAGCAGCTTGTCGGCGTCGAAGCTGGCCTTGCCGATCGCCATGTGAATGATCGCCTGGCGGTCGGTGCGGTACTCGACTTTGCCGGCCTTGGCCTCGGTGACCGCTTTCTCGACGTCCTCGGTGACGGTGCCGACTTTCGGGTTCGGCATCTTGCCCTGCGGGCCGAGCACGCGGCCGAGCTGGCCGACCACGGGCATCATGTCCGGGGTCGCGATCGCGACGTCGAAATCGGTCCAGCCCTCCTGGACTTTCTCGGCCAGGTCCTGGCCACCGACGAAGTCAGCACCGGCGGCCTCGGCGTCGCGCACCTGCTGGCCCTGAGCGAAGACGGCGACCTTGACGTCTTTGCCGAGCCCGTGCGGGAGCGCCAGGGTGCCGCGCAGCTGCTCGTCCGCGTGACGGACGTTGACGCCGAGCAGGAGGTGGACCTCCACGGTCTCGTCGAACTTGGCGCTGGCCGTCTCTTTGACCAGATCGATCGCCTCGGCCGCGGGGTAGGCGCGGTCGCGGTCGACCTTGTCGTACTGCTGGCGGTATCGCTTGCCGTGGGCCACGGAAATCTCCTATTTGACGTCGACGCCCATCGAGCGGGCGGTGCCGGCGATTATCTTCGAGGCGGCGTCGATGTCGTTGGCGTTGAGGTCGGGCATCTTGCGTTCGGCGATCTCGCGGATCTGGTCCTGGGAGATCGTCCCGACTTTGTTGACGTGCGGCTCGCCGGAGCCCTTCGGGATCCGGATCGCCTCCTTGATCAGGACGGCAGCCGGCGGCGTCTTGGTGATGAAGGTGAAGGAGCGGTCCTCGTAGACCGTGATTTCGACCGGGATGATCGTCCCGCCTTCGGACTGGGTCTGCGCGTTGAACGCTTTGCAGAAGTCCATGATGTTGACGCCGTGCTGGCCCAGCGCTGGACCGACCGGCGGCGCCGGGTTGGCGTTGCCCGCCTGGATCTGGAGCTTGATGAGGGTGAGGACTTTTTTGGCCATGAGGGGTTGGTGAGGGTAGCGGTCTTGGCGACCCTAGATCTTCTTGACCTGGTCGTAGCCGACCTCGACCGGGGTCTCACGACCGAAGATCGAGACCAAAACCTTGAGTTTCGCCGCGTCCTCGTTGATCTCGGCGATCTCGCCGGAGAAGTCCGAAAGCGGGCCTGAGATGACTTTGACCGATTCGCCGATCGAGAACTGAGCCTGGGTGCGGGGGCGCTCCGCGGTCTCGCGATGCAGGAGCCGGTCGACCTCCGGTTTGGAGAGCGGCACCGGCTTGTTGCGGGAGCCGACGAAGCCGGTCACGCCGGGGGTGTTCTTGACCAGACCCCACGCGTCGTCGGTCATCTCCATGTTGACGAGGACGTAACCGGGCATCGTCCGTTTCTCGGTCTGGACTTTCTGCCCGTCCTTCATCTCCGAGACCTGCTCGGTGGGGACGACGACCTGCCGCACGTTGCGGTTCTGGCTCATCGTCTGCACCCGGTGCTCGAGGTTGTGCTTGACCTTGTTCTCGTGCCCGGAGTAGGTGTTGATCACGTACCAGCGATACAAATCAGAAGCCTTTGTTCGGAGATCCCGCGACTACAGGATCAGCTTGATGAGTTCGTTGAAAATTGCGTCGAGCGCGCCCAGATAGGCAGCGGCTACGGCGACGAAAAGGACGGTGACGGCGGTTGCCTGGATCAGCGTGTCGCGATCCGGCCACTGCACTTTCTTCAGCTCGGCCCAGCAGGAAAGCAGGAATCCGATCACGCCGCCGCGCTGGGAGCGTTCGGCCTTCGCCTGTTTCTGCTTTTTTTCGAGCTGCTGAGCCTCGCGGCGCTTTTGCTCCTCGCGCTGGCGCTTGTCGGATTCTTTCTGGGTGCGCGCTTCGGCGCGGCGCTCGGCCCGCGTCGGTTTGGTCGTCTCCGGCAGCTCCAGCTCGCTCTCGGGCGCGCCGGCCGCCATCCGGGCCTCGACCGCCTCGATCTCGGCTATGTCGCCGGAGATCGGGACCTGCGTGTCGTGCTGCGCGCGCGAAGTGGCGGCCTCGCGGCCACCGTCGGAGCGTTTGCGCTCCTCAGCTTCCCGAGCCCTACGCTCGGCCTTTCGCTGTGCGCGCGTTTTGGCCATCGGTGATTACCGCGTCTCCTTGTGAGCGGTGTGGTGACCGCACCAGCGGCAGAACTTGCGCATCTCGATGCGATCCGGCGAATTGCGCCGGGACTTGTTGGTCTGGTAATTCCTGCGCTTGCAGTCTTCGCAAGCCATCGTCACCGCGATGCGGACATCTCCGCGAGCCATTGCTTCCCTCTTCCTAACTCTGCCGTTACAAGGAAAAGCCTCGGGCCCAGGGCGCGAGGCTGGTGCAAGGATAGCGGGCTGCTGCCGGCCGGGTTTACTTGAAGCGAAGCGTGCGCGCGGTGCGGACCGACTCGCCGCTCGGCTGGACCGTGTGAGCGATCACGCGGGTCTTCACCGAGATCATCCCGTCGAACATGCCGCGCTGCTCACCGAGGGGGACGACTACGACCCGCTCGGTACCGCGGTCGATCGCGAAGGGAACCTCGGGAGCTTCGCCGGGAGCTTCGATCGCCAGGGTGCCCACGCAGCTGCGTGAACCGGAGCCGTTGCACCGCACCGTCACGAGCGCACCCGGCCCCGCGACCTTGGCGCTCGCGCGGGTGAACTCGATCGCCATCCCCTCCTCGAGCTGGGCCGACGCAGCGGCGGTCGGAGCCGTCAAGGCGCGGCCGGCGGCGACGCCGCTCGCGGCGTCCGCGGCGGGCGCAGAGGCAGCGAGGAGGAGCGCGGCGGACGCGAGTCCCAGGGCGGCGAAACGGCGGCTCCCAACGAAGTCCATAGGTACATGGGACCACATATGTACGACAACTTCTCTAATCCATACGTCCGCAACCGCCGTTCAGCTCTAAAGTCGCCCCAAGGCCCTCCTGCAGAGCCAAGAATCCACCCCTGGGCGGACTATTGTCTGATTCGCCGGGCGACTACAAACCGAGCGTTTTGGCGATGATCGTGCGCTGGATCTCCGAAGTGCCGCCGTAGATCGTCGAGACCATGGCGGCGCGCACCAGGCGCTCCATGTCGTACTCGGAGGAGTAGCCGTAGCCGCCCATCAGCTGCATGCCCTCGATCGTCGTCCGTTTCGCGACTTCGGTGACGAAGAGCTTCACCATCGAGGCCTGCTGGGGCAGCATCCGATCGGGATCCTGGTCGGTCAGAGTCGCCACCCAACGAGTCATCAGGCGGGCCGCCTCGAGGTCGGTGGCGAGGTCGGCGAGGCGGTGCTGGAGGGCCTGGAAGGAACCGATCGGGCGACCGAACTGGCGCCGCTCCTTGACGTAGGCGAGGGCGTCGTCGAAGGCGCGCTGGGCGATCCCCAGCATCGTCGCGGCGAGGATCAGGCGCTCGACGTTGAGACCGGCCATCAGCTGCGTCCAGGCCTGGTCGACCTCGCCGAGGACGGCGTCGGCGGGAACCTCGCAATCGGTGACGTAGAGATGGTTGGTCTCGCTGCCGCCCATCGTCTCGATCGGGTCGTCCTCCATCCCCT
>JBFXEM010000223.1:0-4532 GCA_050180135.1 Solirubrobacterales bacterium
AGCAGCCTGTCGACCTGCGCGTCGAGCTGGCCGCGCCGGTCGGGGGAAGCCGCGGTGACGGCGAGGATCGAGTCCGAGTCGATCCCGTAGACCCGTTTCATCGTCGCCAGCGAGAGCGTCACCAGGTTGCCGCCGGCTTCGAGCGTGTCGACGGTCGCCACGATCGGCGCCCTGGCGGTCCCGGAGGCGCCCTTGAGGACCAGGTCGTCGCCGACCCCGAGCCCGGTTTCGTCGGCCAGGCCCTTGCCGATCACGGCGCCGCCGGAGCTCAGGCCGGCCATCGCCGCCGCCGTGCTCGCCCCTTCGTAGCGGCTGGCGTCGACCCGCGGCCACCGGCGCGGATCGACGGCCGCCAGTAGGCCCGGGTCGTCGCTGCCGGGGAGGTGGGTCATGTAGACGATGCGGCGCGGCGTCACGACCCCGGCCGCGGGCAGCGCCGCGACCTTGCGGCGCAGCGAGGCGTCGATCCCGCTCATCGGCGGGCCGGCGGAGCTGTAGCCGGCGGGCTGCACGGTGAGGTCGCGGGCGAAGCGGGCGTCGAGCTCGTCGTCGATCGAGGCGATGAAGCTGGCGCTCATCATCGAGTTGACGACGACCACCGAGAGGGTGACGACGAGGGCCGCGGCGGTCGCCGTGGTGCGCAGCGGGTTGGCCCGCAGCGAGTCGGCGGCGAGCCTGCCCTCGGCCGGCATCAGGGCCCGCGCCGGGATCGCCAGCAGGCGGACGATCGGCATCACCACGAACGGGGCCAGCAGCACCATGCCGACGAACATCGTCACCGTCGAGCCGATCCCGACCAGGGCGGCGAGGGCTTCGTCGCTGGAGTTGCTGAACCAGAAGAGGCCGCCGATCGCCAGGCCCGGGACGAACAGCGCCAGCCCGACCAGGGCGCGCCGCAGCCCCGGCTGGCGCTCGATCCCGACGCCGCCGGTGAGCGCTTTGATCGGGGCGATGCGGCCGGCGCGCAGGGCGGGGTAGAGGGCCCCCGCGACGGTCGCCAGCAGGCCGACGACGATCGCCGCGATCGCCGCCCCGGCGGTGATGTCGAGCGCCGCCAGCGGCAGCCCGAAGAAGCTCCGCATCGCCGCCGCCAGGACTTCGGCCAGGGCGACGCCGAGCCCGAGCCCGAGCAGGCATCCGATCAGCGCCAGGACCATCGCTTCGCCGACCACGGAGCTGGCGATCCGCCGCCGCGAGGCCCCGAGCGCCCGCAGCGTCCCGATCTCCCGGATCCGCTGCAGCACGGTCATGTTGAACGAGTTGAGGATCAGGAAGGCGCCGACGAAGATCGC
The DNA here is from genome assembly GCA_050180135.1 of Solirubrobacterales bacterium. Taxonomy (GTDB): domain Bacteria; phylum Actinomycetota; class Thermoleophilia; order Solirubrobacterales; family 70-9; genus VAYN01. Next base: position 1,293 of record JBFXEM010000223.1, read on the forward strand.
CATCCCGGAGAAGAAGTAGAGGACGATGTCGAGGCCCGACATCGCTTCGTTGGCTTCTTCGCCCTTGCCGGCCGGGGTCGTGACTTCGACCCCGGGGCCGACGACGGCGCCGATCCGGCGTTCGAGGGTGGTCGCGGAGACCCCGTCGGCGGCGATCACGTCGACCTCGTCCCAGGTCCCGTATTTCCCGGTCAGGCGGCGCGCCGTCGCGACCGGCAGCGCCGCGGTCCCGTAGCCGCCGAGGTCGAGGCTGGTCTGCAGCTTGAAGATCCCGGAGACGGTCAGCTCGGCGAGGCCGGACGGGGTCGCCAGCGCCAGCCGGTCGCCGACCCCGAGGTCCTCCTGGTCGGCCCAGCCCTGCTCGAGCTGGATCTCGTCGGGGCGCTTGGGCTCGTTGCCGGCGACGGTCTCGCTGCCGGAAGGGTCCGGAGCGGAGAAGTCGATGCCGGAGACGAACAGGGTCGCGGCGCTGCCGCTGCGGGCCTTGCCCTGCTCGTCGAGGACTTTGAAGATCCCGGAAACGCTGCCGCTGGCCGACTCGACCCCGTCGACCGCCCGCACCTTCGCGACCGTGTCGGCGGGGACCGATCCGACCAGCGATTTGCCGGAGACGATGACGCTGGTGTTGCCGTAGATGGCGTCGAAGAGGTTGCTGAAGCTGGAGTGGATCGTGGTGACCAGGATCAGCACGCCGAAGGCCATGCCGACGCCGAGCACGATCCCGGCCGTGGTCAGGGCCGAGCGCAGCGGCCGCGTGCGCAGCGAGCGGCCGCCGATCCCCGCGAAGCCGCGCAGCCGAACGCCGTCCGGGCGCGCGGCCGCGCTCACGCCAGGGCCCGCTGCAGTGCTCCGCCGCCGGCCTCGACGTCGCGGAAGGCGTCGATCACGGCGCCGCTGTCGCCGCCGCGGACCGCACCGACGACGGCCCCGTCGCGGAGGAAGACGACGCGGTCGGCGAGCGCCGCGGCGCCCGGGTCGTGGGTGACCATGACCACGGTCTGACCCTCGTCGACGACGGTGCGCAGCAGCTTCATCACCGCTCCGCCCGCGCTGGAGTCGAGGTTGCCGGTCGGCTCGTCGGCCAGCACCAGCTTCGGCCGCCGCAGCAGCGCCCGGGCGATCGCCACCCGCTGCTGCTCGCCGCCGGAGAGCTCGGTCGGGACGTGGGCGGCACGGTCGCGCAGCCCGACCTTGTCCAGCAGCTCGGCGATCCGCTCGGCGTACCTGCCCGGCCGCTCGCCGTTTACCAGCGCCGGGACCAGCACGTTCTCGGCCGCGGTCAGGGTCGGCAGCAGGTTGAAGAACTGGAAGACGAAGCCGAAGACCTCGCCGCGCAGGCTGGTCAGCTCGCGGTCGGAGAGATCGTCGTAGCGGCGGCCGTCGATCGCGACCGAGCCGGCGTCGGGCCGGTCGAGGGCGCCGAGGATGTGCAGCAGGGTGCTCTTGCCCGAGCCGGACGGGCCCATGATCGCGACCATCTCGCCCTCGCTGACCCGCAGGTCGACGTTGTCCAGTGCCTGCACCTCGGTGGCGCCGGCGCCGAAGCGGCGGCTGAGGCCGCGCGCCTCCAGCAGCGCCGGCTTGGCAGTCCCGTCATCCCTCGACTCGCTCGCGTTCATGGAGGCGAAGCTAAGGCGCCGCGAGGCCGTCCGGATCGGGGAAACGCCGCATCCTGGCTTTCGGCAATCCCCGGCCGGGTCAAGCGTGGGGCCCAGAATGTCGATCTAAGTTATGTGAACTCGATCGATCCGCTGCAACGGAGCACCGACAAGGGCCTGATGGTCCATAGCGCCGCGATCATGTTTGGCGGCGCCGCCGCGCTCAGCATCGTCGAGGCCTTCACGCCCGGCGGGCCCACTACCTCGCTGCTGCCGGGGCTAGCTGCCGTCGTTTTCGCGCTGGTCGTCCTCTTCGGCGCTCAGCGCCTGCCGGTCGCCTCCCTCGCCGCGCTCGGGCCGATCGGGGCGGCGCTGATCGCCTACGCGCTCTCGACCACCCCGGGGGCGGGCGACGGGGCTGTCCTCTACGTCTGGCCGGTGCTCTGGGAGGCCTACTTCTTCGGCCGCCGGGCAACCGTCCTGATCGTCGCCTGGGTCGGCCTCGTCCACGGCCTCACGCTGCTCTCGCTGCCGCCCGAGGTCGGCTATTTTGACCGCTGGATCGACGTCGTCGTCTCGGTCGGCGTCGTCGCCGCCGTGGTCGAGCTGCTGGCCCACCGCAACCGCCAGCTCGTAGCCCGCCTCTCCAGCGAGGCCCAGGTCGACAAGCTGACCGGGCTGCTCAACCGGCGCGGATTCGAGGAACGCGCCGGCCAGGAGCTGGCCCGCGCCCGCCGTGACCACTCCTCGGTCGGGGTGATCTCGTTCGACCTCGACCACTTCAAGCAGGTCAACGACGTCTCCGGCCACGATGCCGGCGACCGCACCCTGATCCGCGTCGGCGAGGAACTGCGCGAGGCGGCCCGCGAGAGCGACGTGTTGGCGCGGATGGGCGGCGAGGAGTTCGTGGCGCTGGTGCCCGGCGGGGTGGCCGAGGCCAGGACCTTCGCCGAGCGGGTTCGCGCCGGCATGGAGGCGAGCGTCGACCCGGCCACGCTTGGGGTCACGGTCAGCGCCGGGGTGGCCGCGGAGGTCGCTCCGGCCGATCTCGAGCGGCTCCTGACCAGGGCCGACGCCGCGCTCTATGCCGCCAAGGCGGCCGGCCGCAACCGGACCGTCATCGACCACGACGTGCTCGAGGCCCTGACCCCGGCCTGAGCACCTGGCTCAGGCGAGGGCCGGCCGCGGCGCCGGCACGCCGCTGGGGCAGACGAGCACCGGGCAGGGTGCCTCGTTGACGACGAAGCTGGTGACGCTGTGATGGGCGGCGCGGCGCAGTGGCCCGCCGCGGCGCGAGCCGAGCACCAACAGGTCGACCCCGAGCTTGGCGGCGGAGACGAGCTCGTCGGCGGCGAAGCCGCGCAGGAAGACGGGCAGCGCCCGTACCTCCGGTGGCAACTCGGTGACCGCCTCGTGCAGCTGTCCGCGCAGGTACTCGGTTTCGCTCGGGGCGCCGGCGCCCTGGCCGGGTTCGGCGGCGGCCCCCGGCAGTGCCGCGTGCTTGCGGGCGACGGTGAAGACTCGCAGGGCGGCTCCGCCGGCCAGAGCCATGTCGGTGGCGACTTCAAGCGCCACCCGCGAGGCTGGGGTGCCGTCGAAGCCGACCCCGATTACGCGCACGCCGACATCGCCGGAGCCGAAG
>JBFXEM010000224.1:0-4522 GCA_050180135.1 Solirubrobacterales bacterium
CCCTGACCGCCAAACTACCACGGGTGGGAAGCAGGAGGAGCAGGGTGAGGCCGGGGCCCGAGCGCCCGGACCCGACCCGTCGACAGTCGCCGCTGTTGCGGCACCCCCGCGCGGTCTTAGCCGTGGCGGCGATCCTGCTCGCCACGCTCGGCGTGGTCGGAATCGGCGTCGAGGACAAGCTCGACCCGACCACGCTCGAGGTTCCCGGCACGCCATCGGCCGGCGCCAACGCCCTGCTGCGGGAACACTTCGGCGACACCGCTCCCTTCGCGATCCTGCTCGAAGGCCCGGCGGCCGCGATCGATCGTCAGGGGCCGCGGCTGGTGCGGGCGCTGCGGCTGGACCCGGCGGTCTCGACGCTCTCGCCCTGGGACCGCGGCGCCACCGACCGCCTGCGGCCGCGTCCCGACCGGGCGCTGATCCTCGCCGACTTCCACGTCGACACCAAGACCGCGGTCAACGAGACGGTGCCGCGCCTGAACGAGACCCTGGAACAGGTGATCAGGCCACCGGTCGAAGCGACGCAGACGGGGTACGCGAGCCTCTCGCGGGCGATCCAGGACGATTCGATCGCCGCCAGCGAGCGCGGCGAGCTGCTGGCGCTGCCGTTCCTGCTGATCGTCCTGCTGCTCGTCTTCCGCTCGCCGATCGCCGCCGCGATCCCGCTCGGCTTCGGCGTCATCACCGTCGTTGCCTCGCGCGGGATCCTCCACTTCTTCACCGGCTGGTTCGAGATCGACGCCTTCGCGCTGACCGTCTGCACGATGATGGGGCTGGCGCTCGGGGTCGACTACGCGCTGCTGATGGTCTCGCGCTTCCGCGAGGAGCTGGCCGGGGGCGCGACGCCCGCCACCGCGGCCGCCACGACCCGCCACAGCGCCGGGCGCACCGTCGCCTTCGCCGGCAGCACCCTGCTGCTCTCGATGCTGGTCTCGCTCTTCATCCTGCCCGGCTCGCTGCTGGCCTCGTTGGCGGGGACGCTGATGATGGTGGTGTTGCTCAGCGTCGGGGTGGCGACGATCGTCGGGCCGGCGCTGCTGACCCTGATCGGCCCCAACGTCGACCGCTGGCGGATCGGGGCGGCGCCGGGCGAGGGCAGCTCCTGGCTGATGCGGACCGTCAACGCGGCGCTGCGGCGGCCGGCGCTGGTGGCGGTCGTGATCGGGGCCGTCCTGCTCCTGCTCGCGGCGCCCGCGCTCGGGCTCAAGACCGGTCCGCCGAGCCCCGACCAGCTGGCCAAGGACGCGCCCGCGCGCGAAGACGCCGAACGGGTCGACAACTCGATCGGGCCGGGCTGGGATGCCCCCTTCCAGATCGTCGCCGTCAACGAAGACGGCCCGATCACCGACGCCAGGAACCTGCGGGCGCTCGGCCAGTTCCAGGAAGAACTGGCCGAGCTGCCGGGCGTGCAGGCGGTGATCGGGCCCAGCGAAGTCGCCGAACGGGTCAAACCGCTGCAGGAAACCGGCAACGCGGTCCTCACCTCGGACGGCAACATCGGCCCGGTCAAGGAACTGGGCCGGCTGGGACGCAGCCTTCGCACCGCGGCCGGCGGCGTCGGCCAGCTGCGCGAAGGGATCTCCGAAGCGAGCGCCGGCGCCGGGTTGCTGGCGCTCGGCTCCGACCGCGCTGGCGAAGGCGCCGAGCAGATCGCGCTCGGCCTCGGGCGCGCGGCGGCGGGCAGCCAGCAGGCGATCGGTGCTCTCGACCGCTTCTCCGAGGGCTCGCGGAAGCTGGAGGAAGCGCTGCTCGACGCCGCCTTCGGCGCCCAGGAAATCCGCGGTGCGATCCTGGTCTCGCTGGTCCCGATCCTGCGCCAGACCCTGCGCCAGGCGAGGGAACTGCAGAAGGACCTCAACGAGCTCGCCAACGAAACGGTGCCGCGGCTGATCCCGCCCGCCCAGGTGAGCGAAGAACAGCTGAAGCTGGCGCTGGCGCGGCTGCAGGCGATGACCGTCGGCCAGGCGGACCCGAACTACGCGGCGGCGCTGGCGGCGGTTCAGCAGGCGCTGGCGGCGGTCAGCGGCACCGACCCGGTCAGCGGCCAGCCCTACTCGCCCGGCTATCTCGGCCTGCCGACCGAACTGGCGGCGCTGCAGGCGGCGCTCTCCGAAGACCACCAGCAGGCGGACAGAGTTGCGGACTTCATCGCCTCGACCAAGCGCGAACTGCGCAAGGTCGGTGGCGGCGCCAAGCAGCTGACCAGGGCGTTGTACGCGATCCACAAGGGGGCCAACCGCCTCGCCGGCGGCTCCGAACGGCTGGCCGGCGCCGCCGCGGAACTCGGCCAGGGCCTCGATGAACTGAGCGGTGGCGCCGCCGCCCTGGTCGGCGGGATCGACCGGCTCGGGGGTGGCGCCGAGGCGCTGGAAGCGGGCCTGGCGGAAGGGTTCGACGAATCGGCGCCGCTGGAAAGCGGGCTGGAAGAAGCGAGCGTGCAGGTGGTCGAGGGCAAGGCGCGGATCAACCGCCAGGCGCGCCGGGTCGCCAACGCCTCGCCGAACCTCTTCAACTCCGGCTACTTCGTGCTCTCGGCGCTGGACGGCGCACCGCCGCGCCAGCGCGAAGCGGCGGCGACCGCGATCGACCTGCGCCGCGGCGGCCAGGCGGCGACGATGCTGGTCGTCTCCGACTACAGCTTCAACACGCCGGGGTCGATCGCGCTGAACGCGAAGCTCGACGACGAAGCGGCGCGGCTGGCCAACGACATCGGCCTGCAGACGGGGGTCGCGGGCGGCGCCGCCCAGCTCAACGACTACAGCGACATCACCCGTGAGCGGATTCCCTGGGTGATCGTGGCGATCACCTTCGTCACCTTCCTGGTCTTGGTCCTGGTGCTGCGGGCGATCCCGCTGGCGGCGATCGCGGTCGGGCTCAACCTGGCGACCGTGGCGGTCGCCTTCGGGATCCTCACGCTGCTCTTCGAGGTGCCCGAGGACTTCCCGCTGGGCGGCCACAACTACGTCGACGCGGTCGGGGCGGCGATGATCTTTGCGGTCGTCTTCGGGCTCTCGATCGACTACGCGGTCTTCCTCCTGATCCGCATGCGCGAGCACTACGACCGTCACGGCGACAACGCCGCCGCGATCACCTTCGGCCTCGAGAAGACCGCCCGCGTGATCACCGGCGCCGCCGCGATCATGCTCGCCGTCTTCATCGTCTTCGCCGGCGCCCCGATCGCGACCGTCAGCCAGCTCGGCGTCGGCCTCACCGTCGCGGTGATCCTCGATGCCACCGTCGTCCGCATCGTCCTCCTACCGGCCCTGATGCTCCTGCTCGGCGACCGCGTCTGGTGGATGCCGAAGTGGCTCGGCCGGGCGCTGCCCAGGGTCAACGTCTGAGCCTGGGGCCCCCGCGCCGCTCCCGGAGCCGCCGCCTCCCCCACCGCCGAATCCCGTGGTTCCTTTTCGGTCCGAGGGGACGAAAAGGAACCACGACTTGTGCGGGTGCCTGAAGCGGTGACGGGTCGCGAGAAAATTCCCCGCGACCCGCGACCTCTCCCTAGCCTGCCTTCGAGATGGAAATACCGGGCACGGTGTTGCCGGCCGCCTTGATAACCACAGGATCACCCCCTTTCCCGTCCCGTGATTGAACGACCTGGCTATATTGGTGGAGAACTTTCCAGCGGTGTACACCGTTGCCCGCATTTTGGTGAAAAGATTTTCTGTTAGTCGGCTACGCTCACCGTTCAGTTGTTCTCAAGGAAAGGATGGGGCGTGGCGGAACAGGGATCGCCGAAGGTGGGAGAGACGAAGAAGGCGGGCAAGCGGGAGTACATCGATCAGCGGCTTGCGAAGGCGATCGGACACCCAATGCGCGTCGCGATCATGGTTGAGATGGCGAAGGCTCCGATCTCACCGAACGAATATTCGGAGCTGGCCGGCGTCAGCCTGACGGATTCCGCATACCACTTCCGCGCGCTATGGAAAAACGACTGCATCAAGCTCGTGGACGAACAGCCGGTACGCGGCGCGATGGAGCACTTCTACGAGCTGAACAAACGAGCGCTCATCAGCGACGAGGAATTCGCCCGCTACCGCGAACTCCCGGCCCCGGTGCGAGGCGGTTTCAACGGTTGGATTCTCGGCACCTTTCTCCAGGAATACGAATGCGCCCTGGAGGCCGACACGATGGATGCGCAAGAGAATCGCCACGTCACCTGGCAGAACCTTCGACTCGATAAAGAGGGCTTCGACAATCTGATGGAAGGGCTGATGGCGGTCTTCGAGCAAGCCGGCGTCGAGCAGCTCGCGTCCGAGGCCCGGCTGGAGAAGTCCGGCGAGGAGCCGATCTACACGACGCTGGGGATGTTCGGATTCGAGTCCCCCCGGCCGGTTCGCAAGCACAACCTGTCCGAGTAGCAAAAAAGCGGACGGCCGGCCGGGTTCACCCGGCCGGCCGTCGCTGCGCAAACGTCCTGGTCGCTAGCTCTTCTGCTTGCAGGACTGCGTCGAGAGGGCGGTGATCGTTGCGCGCGCCTGAAGTGGTGGCGGGGCGCGGGGTGGCGACCCCCGACCCCCCC
>JBFXEM010000225.1:0-4513 GCA_050180135.1 Solirubrobacterales bacterium
CCGGCCCCGCCGCGCTTGGGGAATCCGACGAAGGCCGGCGCCCTCGCCCTCGCCCCGGCGCCTCGCGGCTGGTTGGCTCGGTCCGGGAACCCAACCGAGGAGGAACCGTGTCCTACAAGCTTTTCGCCTACTGGTCCGCCCCCAAGCCGGAGGACGTCGACGCTTTCGAGGAGTACTACGCCTCGACCCACGTGCCGCGGGCGGCCGCCGTCCCCAACCTGGTCTCGATCACCACCACCCGCACCGCCGACGGCTTCGAGGGCAACCCGCCCCCGCACTACCGCGTCGCCGAGATGGAGTTCGAGAGCGCCGAGGCGATGGGGGAGTCGGCCGGCTCGGAGGCCTGGGCGACGATGCGCGCCTGCTCGGGCGACATCATCGAGCGCTTCGGCGTCACCCTCACGGTCGAGGCGGGTGTGAAGGAAGAGGGAAGCCCGACCGCTTAGGCAGGCCGGCCGGGACCGATCGGCGCGCTCGCGGCGCCGATCAGCTCCCGCACATTCGCCTTGGCGATCTTGCCGCTGGCCGTCTTCGGCAGCTCGGCCACGGTGACGACGACCGTCGGGCACTTGTAGTGGGCGATCAGCCCGCGGCAGTGTGAGATCAGCTCGGCTGCGTCGACCTCGGCGCCGTCGGCGCTGGTCACCACCGCGCACGGGGTCTCGCCCCAGCGCTCGTGCGGGAGCCCGATCACCACGACCTCCTCGACCCGCGGGTGGGAGACGACCGCCTGCTCGACCTCGATCGAGGAGATGTTCTCGCCGCCGGAGATGATCAGGTCCTTCTTGCGGTCGACGATCCAGATGAACTCCTCCGCGTCGGCGACGCCGATGTCGCCGGTCTTGAACCAGCCGTCGGCGTCGAAGGCGGCGGCGGTCTCGGCCGGCTTGCGCCAGTAGCCGGCGCAGATGTTGCGCCCGCGCAGCTCGATCTCGCCCGCCTCGCCGGGACCGAGCACGGCGCCGTCCTCGGCGACGATCCGGGCCTCGACGTTAAAGAAGGGCCGGCCGATCGAACCGGGCTTGCGGGCCTGGTCGCCGGGGCCCATCGTCGTCGCCGATGAGGTCGTCTCGCTGAGCCCGTAGCCCTGCCGGTAGTCGAGCCCGAGCGCGGCGAAGCGGTCGGCCAGCGGTTTGGGGCAGGCAGCGCCGCCGGAGCCGACGAAGCGCAGCCGGGCGAGGTCGATCGCGGCGAAGCCGGGGGCGGCGAGGATCATCTGCCAGGCGGTCGGGATCGCGAACCAGACGGTGATCCGCTCGGCCGCGGCCAGGCGCACCGCCTCGCCGGCGTCGAAGTCCTCCATCAGCACCACCTTGCCGCCCTTGTAGAGCAGCGGCACGCAGAGGATGTAGAGGACGACGTGGAAGATCGGGTTGACGACGAGGGTGGCGTCGTCGCGGCGCAGGTCCCAGTCGGCGAGGTAGTTCTGCACGTTGGCGGCGACGCCGCCGTGGGTGAGGACGGCGCCCTTGGGCGGGCCGGTGGTGCCGGAGGTGTAGACGATCGAGATCGGGTCCTCGGGCCGGACCGGGTGCGGCGCCAACGGCTCGGCCGCGTCGCGCCAGGCGGCGAAGGAGCCGGCCTCGTCGTCGACCTGCAGCAGCGGTGGCGGCGCCTCGAGCCCGGCCAGGGCCGCCTCGACGGCGGCCCGCGTGTCCGCCTGCACGATCACCAGCTCGGCGCCAGAGTCGGCCAGCGCGTAGGCGACCTCCTCGGCCGAGAGCCGGAAGTTGAGAGGGACGAAGATCGCCCCGGCCCGCGCCGAACCGAACAGCAGCTGGAGGAACTCGACCCGGTTCTTCAGCGCCGTGGCGACGCGGCGGCCGGGGCGGATGCCGGCCTCGCGCAGGGCGCCGGCGACGCGGCCGGCGCGGGCGTCGAGCTCGGCGTAGGTGGTGCGCTCGGCGCCGCAGACCAGGGCCGTCCGCTCGGGGTCGCGGCGGGCGCGCAGCGTCGTCCAGGAGCCGACGTTGTCGCTGGGGAACCGGTTCTGCACGGCGTCGGCCTGCTCGGTGGCGGGGTCGGCCACGCGCCCTACGGCTGCCCGCCGTGGTGCGGGACCTCGACGCGGACGGTGTAGAGCGAGGCCCGCGGCTCGTCGTCGCCCATGCCCAGGCGCCAGTCGGGGGCGACGCAGAGCAGCAGGTCGCGGCCGTCGGCGCCGCCGAGCATCGCCGCGTAGATCACCATGCCCTCCTCGGGCGCCTCGATCCGGTCGAGGATCTCGCCGCCGGGGGCGACGCGGGCGCAGTAGGGGCCGAGCGAGTTGCCGGCCCAGACGCAGCCCTCGGCGTCCAGCGTGCAGCCGTCGGGCCCGAAGCCGACCTTGGTGTAGCCGGCGTCGATCTCCTCCAGCGGCGGGGTCGGCGCGATCTGGGCATAGACGCGGCGGTTGGAGAGGGTGCCGTCGGCGCCGATGTCGAAGGCGGTGAGCCGGGCCGCGATCGTCTCGGCGACGATCAGGGTCTCGCCGGGGGGAGGGATCATGATCGAGTTCGGGAAGTGCAGGTCCTCGGCGGCGGCGTGGACGGAGCCGTCGGGGTCGACCCGGATCAGGGTCGCCCCGGTGGCCTGCTCGCCGGCGTAGAGGTCGTAGCCGAAGCTGTCGACCCAGGCTCGGCCCTGCGCGTCGACGCACATGTCGTTGGCCTCGCCGCGGGAGTGCTCGGAGAGGTCGGCGTAGGGCCGCGGCGGGCCGGAGGCGCCGATTCGCCAGAGCCGGTGGCCGGTCATCGAGACCGCGAGCAGGTCTCCGTCGGGCAGCCAGCCGAGCCCCGAGGGCTGCTCGAGCGGTATCTCCCGCTCGATCGCGCCCCCCGGGTCGACAGCGAGAATCCTGCCGCCGCCGGTGTAGAAGTCGGAGACCCACCAGAGGCCATCACGCCAGCGCGGCCCCTCGAAGAACGATCCTCCACCCAGCAGCCTGGTCGGCTCTCGCATTGGTTCCAGGCTACGTCCGCGGGTCGTCTCCGCGGGGCGATTGGGGGCGAGCGCTTGGAGGATTCCCAGGCGCGAGGCACGAGTCTGTCCTGGAGGCCGAATAGCGGCCTCCAGAGCGGACTCGTGGACCTACTCGGCGGCGCGGGCGGCGTCGATTTGCGCCTGGAAGCGCTGCATGCCCCCGAGCCAGCGCTCGGGGTCGCCGGCGCGGCGCTGGGCGTAGGTCCCGGTCTCCGGGTGGGTGAGGATCAGGAAGCGGTCCGCGGCGATCCCGGCGACCAGGATCGCGGCCGCCTCGTCGGGGCTGATCGTCGCGCCGGAGGCGGCGGCGAGCTTGGAGCTGGGGTCCTCTTCGCGCCAGGTTTCCAGCATCGGCGTCGCCACTCCCTGCGGGCAGAAGCAGGAGAAGCCGACGCCGCTGCCGGGGCCGCCGTAGGTGATCGCCAGCCACTCGGCGACGGCGACCGCGGCGTGCTTGGTGACCGAGTAGGGCATCAGGCCGGGGTTGGCGAGCAGGCCGGCGGCGGAGGCGGTGGCGCTGAGGTGGCCGCGGTCGCGCTCGAGCATCCCGGGCAGCAGGCGACGGGCGGCCCAGATGTGCGCCATCACGTTGATCTCCCAGGTTCGCTGCCACTCGGCGTCGCCTACCTCGGGGCCGCCGTAGGGACCGGCGATGCCGGCGTTCGAGCAGAAGACGTCGATCGGGCCGGCGGCCTCTTCGGCGGCCGCGATCAGGCCGGCGACGCCGGCCTCGGTGCCGACGTCGGCGGCGATCCCGAGCCCGCCGAACTCCGCCGCGGCCGCCTCGGCGGCGCCGGCGTCGAGGTCGGCGACGACCACTTGGCGGGCGCCGGCCCCGGCCAGCGCGCGGGCGATCGCGGCGCCGATTCCCTGGGCACCTCCGGTCACCACCGCGTGGGTGTCGCGCAGCTCCACGGCCGGCTCAGCTGACCACGGCGGCGCTGGGCTCGTCGGCGGCGTGGGCCTTCATCGACGCCGCCACCGCCGCCACCAGCCGCTCGCCGTCGAGCTCACGGTCTCCCTCGCGCAGCAGCCCGTCGAGCAGGGTGCGGCAGAACTCGGCGCCGATCTGCTCCGCCGACCACTCCCCCTCGGGCTCGAACCAGGTCCACGACCAGTTGCACATCCCAAACAGCTGCAGAGCGGCCAGCGCGGGGTCGACCGCGGCGAACTCGCCGGCGGCGACGCCGCGGCGGATCACGTCGGCGACCAGGTTCGAGTACTCGTGGCGCATCGCGCGCACCTCGGCCATCACCTGCTCGGAGGCGAAGCGGACGATCTCCCGCGCGAAGGCAACCGTGGCGGCGCGGTCGTCGCGCTGGGCCAGCATCAGCTGGTAGACGATCAGCTGCAGCTGATCGACCGGGTCGGGGTTGGCATCGAGCAGTTCGTGGGCCTCGGCCAGGCGGCGGCGCATGTAGTCGCTGTGCAGCTCCTCCAGCAGGCTTTCCTTGTTGCGGAAGTGGTGCAGGATCGTGCCTTTGCTGACCTCGACCGATTCGGCGACGTCACGCAGGCTGACCTCGTCGTAGCCGCGCTCGGCGACCAGCGC
>JBFXEM010000226.1:0-4510 GCA_050180135.1 Solirubrobacterales bacterium
CGAGGTCCAGAGCGCGTCGTTGAGTTCCGGGATCGAGAAGGCACTGCCCCAGTGATCAAGCGTGAAGCCGACCCAGGTGAAGTTGTAGCGCCCGCTCGGATCGTTGAAGGAGAAGACGAAGATCACCGCGATCGGGACCAGCATGTAGAGGACGACCAGGCCGGCGACGATGTTGACGCCGCGCTGACGGAGCCAGTGCCAGAACCTCGCTGGGGCGCTCGCGGTCTTCATCGCGCCGTCCCCTCCTCACCCATCAGCGCCTCCGAGCCGGCGAACTTGATGTAGATCAGGACGACCACGAGGATGATCGCCATCAGCACGAAGGAGAGCGCGGCGGCGGCCGGATAGTCGCTCTGTTTCAGATAGAGCGACTGGATCACGTTGCCGATCATCTGGTTGCTCGAGCCGCCGAGGAACTGGGCGTTGATGTAGTCGCCGGTGGCGGGGATGAAGGTCAGCAGGGTGCCGGCGACGACGCCCGGGGCTGAGAGCGGCAGCGTCACCCGGAAGAAGGCGGTGGCGGCGTTGGAGTAGAGGTCCTTCGCCGCCTCGATCAGGCGCACGTCCATCCGCTCCAGGCTGGCGTAGATCGGCAGCACCATGAACGGGAGGAAGTTGTAGACGAGCCCGGCGATGACGGCGGGGCCGGTGGCGAGAATGTGACCGTTGTCCCCGACCAACCCGAAGAACTGGAGGATTTCGACCACCGGGCTGTCGTCGGAGAGGATCGTCACCCAGGCCAGGGTGCGGATCAGGTAGGTGGTGAAGAACGGCGCCACCACCGCCAGCAGCAGAGCGTGGCGCCATTTTCCCGCCTTGAAGGCGATCGAGTACGCGAGCGGGTAGGCGAGGAGCAGGCAGATCAGGGTCGCCAGGGCCGAGTAGACGAAGGAACGGATGAACTGCTCGTCGTAGAGGCTGAGCGCGTCGGAGTAGTTCTCCCAGTGCCAGCTGAAGTGGTAGTAGCCGAGTTCGTAGGAGTCGAGCGAGAGGCGCCCCATGAAGTACAGGGGGATGACGAAGAAGACGATCAGCCAGGCCGCCCCCGGCAATAGCAGCGCGTAGGGGATGGTTCGGCGAGGCGCCATGGCCTAGCCGTTGAGAACGGCGTTGAAGGCGCGGTTGATGTTCTGTTCTTCTTCGCCGGTCGGCGATGGCTGGATCGAGCAGTTCTTCGTGAAGGAGGCGTCGGGGAAGATCAGCGGGTTTTCCGCCACTTCCGGTTCGGCTTTGAGCAACACCTCTTTGGTCCCTTCGACCGGGCTGACGTAGTTCACGTATGCCTCGATCTGGGCCGCGTTCTTCGGTTCGTAGACGTAGTTGATCCAGGCCTCGGCGGCGGTCGGGTTCGGCGCCCCGACCGGGATCACCATGTTGTCCGACCAGAGGATGCAGCCCTCGGTCGGCATCCGCCATTCGATCTCCGGGTTGTCGGCCTGCAGCTGCACCGCGTCGCCGGACCAGCCGATCACCGCGGCGGCGTTGCCGTTGGTCAGGTCGGCGGCGTAGTCATTGCCGGTGAAGCGCCGGATCTGTCCCGATTCGGCCGCCTCGCCGATTTTTTCGATCGCTTTCATCCAGTCGGCTTCGGTCGCTTTTTCGACGTCGACCCCTTCGCACTTCATCACCAGCGGCACGGTGTCGCGGAGTTCGTTCAGCATCTCGATCTTGCCCTTGAACTGGGGATCGAAGAGGTCGCAGATCGAGCGCACGTCGGGCGCCAGTTCCTTGTTGACGATGATCCCGGTCATCCCCGTCTGCCAGGGCGCGGCGAAGTCGCGGCCCGGGTCATAGGACGGGGCCCGCAGGTTGTCGACCAGGTTTTTCTCGAAGTTCGGGATCCCGGCCGGGTCGAATTCCTGCAGGTAGCCGAGTTCGTTCATTTTGTTCGCCATCCAGTCGGTGACGACGAAGATGCTGCGCCCGCCCGATTCACCCGAGGTCAGCAGCGGCTGCATCTTCGCGAAGAACTCTTCGTTGGCGTTGACGTCTTCGACGTACTGGACCGAGACGCCGGTCTCCTCTTCGAAATCCGGCACGGTCTGTTTGTCGATGTAGAGCGGCCAGTTGGAGATCGTCAGCGAGCCGCTCGGTTTCCCTTCGAGCTCGACCCGGTTGCCGGCGCCTCCGGCTTGCGCTCCCGGGGCGTTGCCTTCCGACTCGATGCCGCTGCCGCAGGCGGTCAGGCCGAGCACCGCCGCCAGGGCGGCCAGGGCGACCGCGAGCTTGATCGCGCCCATGCGCCTACTCATCGTCATCGTCCTCATCGGGCTCCTCCTCGTCGATCACGACGTGCATGTGCTCGGGCTCCCAGCTGAGGACCACGCGGGCGCCGCCGCCCGGCAGCCGCTGGCGCTCGGACTCGTCGGCGTTGGGGACGAGCACGGTCATCCGCACGCCATCGCCGAGGTCGGTGATGATCTGCGTCGCCGTTCCCAGGTAGACGGAGCTCTCGACGACGCCTTCGACCTGGGGCGTGCCGGGCGCCGGTGCCGACTCGCCGGCGAGGTCGATCCGAAGCTTCTCCGGCCGCACCACCGCGGCGCAGCCTTCGCCGGTAGCGAGCGGGCCGGTGTCGCCGGCGACTTCGGGGCCGCTGTCGAGCTTGACCATTCCCGGTGCCGAGACCGTCCCCGGCATCAGGTTGGAGACGCCGATGAAGCCGGCGACGAAGCTGGTCGTCGGCCGCTCGTAGACCTCCTCGGGCCCGTCGACCTGCTCGACCTTGCCGCGGTTCATGATCGCGATCCGGTCGCTCATCGTCAACGCCTCCTCCTGGTCGTGGGTGACGTAGACGAAGGTGATCCCGACCTCGCGCTGGATTCGCTTCAGTTCCACCTGCAGCCCCTTGCGGAGTTTGAGGTCGAGAGCGCCGAGCGGCTCGTCGAGCAGCAGCACCTTCGGCAGGTTGACCAGCGCCCGCGCCAGGGCCACCCGCTGTTGCATGCCGCCGGAGAGCTGGGAGGGCTTGCGCGCCGCCTCGGCCGCCAGCCCGACCCGCCGCAGCTCGCTCGCCACCCGTTCGGCGATCTCGTCCTTGCCGACCTTCAGGCGCTTGAGCCCGAAGGCGACGTTGGCCTCGACGCTGAGGTGGGGGAAGAGCGCGTAGCTCTGGAAGACGGTGTTGGTCGGGCGCTTGTGCGGTGGCAGTCCGGCGACGTCGGTGCCCTCGATCTTGATCTCGCCCTCGCTCGGCTGCTCGAAGCCGGCGATCATCCGCAGGGTCGTCGTCTTGCCGCACCCGCTCGGGCCGAGCAGGGTGAAGAACTCGCCGCTGCCGAGCGTCAGGCTGAGGTCGTCGACGGCGACGAAGTCGCCGAAGCGCTTGCTGACGCCGCGGAGTTCGACGCTAGGGGTGGGATCGGCATCCATTGGAATGGCTTTCTTTTCCTTCCGTCGGCGCGGCTACCCGCTGTCGCCGCTATTAATCCGCTGGGACTACCAGCACCGGTCGCTCGGACAGGTGCAGGAGCTTGCTCGGGGTGGCGCCGAGGATCACGCCTTTGAGCGGCGGTTCGCCGTAGCTGCCGACCACGATCATGCGCGCGTCATGGCGCTCGCTGGCGTCGAGCAGCGCATCGACCGCTCGTTTCGCGATCAGCTCGACCTCGACCTCCATCCCGTGCGCGGCCGCCTGGGCCTGCGCCTGGGCGACGACTTTCTCCCCGAGCTCCTCGATCGCCTCCTCGTGGTCGGCGATCTCGCCGCCCCACAGGCCCGGGGGCGCGTAGCCGAAGACGACGACGACGCGGTCCTCCAGCTTCACCGCCAGCTTCAGCGCCTCGGCGAGCGCGCACTCGCCGCAGGTCGATCCGTCGAATCCAACGACGATGTCAGCCATCAGACCTCATCCTCCGCGACCCCGGTCGGTTCTGGCGGTGGCGCTTCGCCCTCGAGGAAGCCGGCAGGGACGACCTCGGGACGGCGCCGGAAGAATTCGGGGAAAGCCCGCCACTGGACGAACATCAGCACCACTCCGAGCAGGAGGAAGAAGACCGCGATCACCAGCGGCGGCCCGATCCCGAACCAGGAGTTGCCCGATTCGGAGTTGGCCGGATCGGAGAGTTCGATCCCGTTCTTGACCAGCAGGTAGAAGAGGATCGCGCCGCCGAACGCCGGGCCGAGCCCGATGAAGAAGAAGTTCTTGACGCTTCGCAGGAGCTCGCGGCGGTAGTAGACAGCGCAGGCGAAGCCGGTGAGGCCGATGTAGAAGGAGATCATCAGGCCCAGC
Organism: Solirubrobacterales bacterium; assembly: GCA_050180135.1. Classification (GTDB taxonomy): domain Bacteria; phylum Actinomycetota; class Thermoleophilia; order Solirubrobacterales; family 70-9; genus VAYN01. The sequence continues at coordinate 4,232 of JBFXEM010000226.1, forward strand.
GCCGCCAGCGAGTCGAAGAGGATGTCTTCGCTGACCAGGGTCAGGCCGACGTACCAGACGACCGAGAGCGCCCCCATCAGGATCGTCGAGACGTGTGGGGTGAGGAAGCGGGGGTGGACCTTGCCGAGGCTCTTCGGCATCGCGTGCGCGCGTGCCATCGAGAGCGTCGTTCGCGCCGTCGGCAGGATCGTCGTCTGGGTCGAGGCCGCGGCCGAGGTCAGCACGGCGATGATCAGGATCTTGTCCAGGGGCGAGCCGAAGACTTCGGCGCCGAGGTGG